>JANXVE010000187.1 GCA_025351825.1 Chamaesiphon sp. 341R_metabat_111
ATAAGCGATCGAGCGCAATACTTTCTCTAAGCCTTGGCGAAGTTTGACCTCTTGAAATGGTTGCCCCAGAATCATTAGATTATTCTGAGTGGTAATGGCTTGGGATGTGAGCAGATTTAGGGCAGTTTCTAATACTTGACGATCGAGTCGATATTTCTCGATTCCTTCTAGGGTGAGGGCTTCGACTGTTTGGGTGGCTGATTCAAGTTCTTTGAGTGTCGGTTCGGGATGTTTGGGGAGATTGATGGCGACGGGCAATTGTCGATCGACCAAAATTCTAGCGATTTCGACTTTGGCTCTGGTGTAGAGATTTGATGTGGGTGGCACTTGCTGGAGGGCGGTGACGGCGGCATTGCGATCGCCTTGCATCAGGCGACAACGGGCTAGACCGAAGGCTGAGGTTGGATAATTTAGATCTGTCCGCTCGACTAGTTCGTACATCTGGGCGGCGAGGGAATAGTTATTACCCTGCTCGGCGGCGATCGCAAAAGCGAGTTTGGGGGCAAGTTCACCAGGTAGATCGAAATATACTCGATCGAATGCTGCTTGCGCTGCTTGAGGCTGATTTTGAGCTAGAAGTGATTTGCCGCGATACCAGTCTACTCGCCAATCCCAAGCATCTTGGATCGCTACTCTTTCGAGTACCAGTTCGGCTTCGGTATAGTCACCCGCAGATTCTGTCGCACCACGTTCGATCAGGCTATCTACTAGTCTGAGTTTAGCTTCGATCGATGTGGGCAATTGTTTGACTACTTGAGTTAATTGCTCGATCTTTCTGTGCAGATCGGTAGTCATACTGGCGTTCAGCACGACGTTGAAGCCTGGATCTTTGGTATCGATGAGTAAGTTTGGTAAATGTAAATAACTCGGCTTAATCGGGCTGAAATTGCCCCCAGCAGTGACTGATAATCGATCGCCATCGAATAAACTACTAGTTGCTGGGCGCGGAGTCTTGGTTTCAGCGGCGACAACTTCGCGAAGTACACCCAAAAGCTGTTCGGCCATCTCTTCGGCAGTCTGGAACCGATCGTCCGCAGCGGGAGCAGTAGCTTTGAGCAGGAAGCGATAGAGAGACTCTTGGCTGACGAAAACGCTATCGGACTGGGCACTGGGCAGGGTATATTGATGCTCGGTGCTGAAGCCAGAAATATTTGTAACTAGTACGGCTAAAGTGCGCCCGATCGTAAATAGATCGGTGACGATCGTTGGCCCTTCCCCAGCTTCGGGAGCGGTGTAGCCGATCGTCCCATAGATATCACCATCGGGGTCATCTAGCCGCCTAGCACCACCCAAATCAATTAACTTGATGTCATCCCCTTCGAGCATGATGTTATCGGGCTTAAAGTCGCAATAGACCAAACCTTGCTGATGGAGGTAGCCAAACGCGCCCAGTACCCGATGAATATAAGCAATCGCTTCCGATACAGGTAAAGTCCCCCGCTCTTTGCGAATTTCTTTGAGGGTTTTGCCCCCCACATATTCCATCACGATATATCCTTCAGATTCATGGGTGACGAAGTTATAAATCCCGACGATATTCGGATGTTTGACTGCTGCTAAAAATTGCCGTTCAGCGAGAGCTACTGCCGCACTTGCCGCATCTTCGCTATTTAATAAGCCCTTGAGGACGACATAGCGAGAGAGTAATCTGTCAAAGCCTAAATAAATCCAGCCGAGTCCACCATACGCGATCGCCCCTTTGACTTCATACTGCGCGCCGAGAACATCGCCAGGAGCCAGACTCGGCACGAAATTATATTTCTGTCCGCACTTGGTACAAAAACCTCGATCGCGCTTGACAGACTGGTTACAGCCTGCACAAAACCGCTTATTTTCAGGTACCTTTGCCTCGACTAAGATTGCTAATTCAGGAGCAGTCGAAGGTAATTCAGGAATTGAAACTAATCCGGCACCCAGTTGCCGACGACTAGTTTTTGATATTGTGGGGGCACTGCGACGGGTGCCACGGGACGATCTATTGCTGGTAGGAGTAGAGCCTGTGCCAGTCACTGACGCGCTATTCGGTGTAGTTCTGAGGCTTTGGGAGCTAGTTTGAACTGGTTTATTACTTGCAGTTGCAGCGAGGGCGAGGTCTAGTTCGGATTGTGACTTTAACGCCGCCATGCCACAGGTATCGCAGTAGCCATCATCGATCGATCCAGTACAGTTGTTGCGCGTGCAAGTTAGTTTCGACATCTAGTTTTAGACTCCCCACGAAGCTTAATCTTACGACAAAAAGCGTTGACTGCGATCGTGCAGGTACTCGAACGAACCGAGTCAATCTAATATTTAGCTACGTTTTTAATCCCAACTACACCCATCTCCACCCCCAAAATCTAGATCGAAGCCTATTCCCGAATCCGATCCATCTCTATAGGTGTTTTTCTCGGCTCTGACTAGATCGCGCATTGCTTCATACTCTGATTCTGCGACGGCGAGAGCTTGCTTTTTAGATTCAGTTAAAATCTCGCTAGAAATTGGTTCACGACAGCTACCGCAGTAGCCGAGTCGGAGGATGAGGATTGGTGCTTCACACTTATGGCATTTGTATGACATAGATCTAAACTAATAGAAAATTCTGTTGAATCTATAGTACCCATTAGCCTTAGTGCGGAGAACATCAGCTCGATCCCTCTTTAATTGCCTCTGTCGATCGCATCGAATCATAATGATGAAGTAGCGATCGTGCGACTACATCTCAGCCGCAACCGTTGACAAAACTATTTCGGGGATAACTGCGGGAGTGGTTTTTTTCACTTTAGTTGGTTTAGTACCAAAGGTTAATACTCGATCGACACAATCGACAAAAATCGTATCACCTTCACCAAAAGCAGTTTCGAGAATTTTAGTGGCGATCGGATTCTGTAACTCCCTCTGAATAGCACGTTTCAATGGTCTGGCACCATAAATCGGATCGTAGCCAACATCAGCGAGATAATCTTGAGCGGCAGATGTGAGTTGAATCTTGATTTTTTGGTCGGCTAGCATCCGTTCGATCTGGTGAATTTGAATCGTCACAATTTGACGCAATTCGGTTTTCTTCAGTGGTTCAAAGATAGTCAGTTCGTCAATTCGATTGATAAATTCGGGACGAAAATGTAAACGCAATGTATTAGTTACTTGTTCGCGCAGATCGTTGGTTTGAGTATTATCTCGATCTGGATTGAGTAAGGTATTGATAATCTGGTCACTGGCAATATTGCTAGTCATCACGATCACCGTATTGCAAAAGCTGACGGTTTTGCCTTTTGAATCGGTAATCCTACCATCATCTAATACCTGCAATAAGATATTGAAAACATCAGGATGAGCTTTTTCAATTTCGTCAAATAGCACCACGGAATAAGGGTGACGACGCACGGCTTCAGTTAGTTGTCCGCCATCTTCATGTCCCACATATCCAGGTGGGGCACCAATTAGGCGGGAAACTGCATGTTTCTCCATATATTCGGACATATCCAGTCGCACCATTGCTTCATCGCTGTCGAATAGGAACTCAGCTAGGGCGCGGGCTAGCTCGGTTTTACCGACACCCGTTGGTCCCATGAATAGAAACGATCCGATCGGGCGGTTAGGATCTTGCATCCCCGCACGGGCGCGACGAATTGCGGCGGAAACTGCGCTGACAGCCTCATGCTGACCGATGACGCGGTTGTGAAGGTGAGATTCGAGTTGGAGTAGTTTCTGGCGTTCTGAGGCCAGCAGGCGGTTGACTGGGATGCCTGTCCATTTGGCAACGATTTCGGCGATGTCGTTTTCGGAGACTTGTTCGCGGAGTAGGGTGGAGCCTTGAACTTGGACGACGGCGAGTTCGGACTCCATGACGCTGCGCTCTTTTTGGAGTTTGGGAATTTCGCCGTATTGCAGTCGCCCGACGGTGGCGATTTCGCCTGCACGTTCGGCTTGTTCGCTTTGGACTTTGAGCTGTTCTTCTTGTTCGCGGAGGCTTTTGATGCCGTCGAGCAGTTGTTTTTCACCTTGCCATTGATTGGTGAGTTCTTCCTGTTTGACTTTGAGGATGGTAATCTCAGCATCGATTTTTTCGAGGCGTTCTTGGGTGGGGCGATGGGTATCGCTAGTTAGGGTTTCATCTTGGAGGGAGAGATTTTCCATCTCTAGTTGCATTACCCGCCGATCGATCGATTCGAGTTCGGTGGGTTTGGATGTGATTTCCATCTTCAGTTTTGCGGCGGCTTCATCGACGAGATCGATCGCCTTATCGGGCAAGAATCGATCGGCAATGTAGCGACTGGATAGAGTCGCCGCCGAAACCAAGGCAGCATCGCTAATCTTGACACCATGATGCACTTCATAGCGTTCTTTCAATCCGCGCAGGATCGAGATCGTATCTTCTACCGTCGGTTCATTCACCTGAACGGGCTGAAATCTGCGCTCTAGGGCAGGATCTTTCTCAATGTACTTGCGATACTCGTCAATCGTCGTCGCACCGATACAGCGCAATTCTCCCCGCGCTAGCATGGGTTTGAGCAGGTTGCTGGCATCCATTGCCCCTTGATTTCCGCCCGCACCGACGACTGTATGGAGTTCGTCGATAAATAGCACAATCTGTCCGGCGGAATCGGTGACTTCTTTGAGCACCATCCGCAGCCGTTCTTCAAACTCGCCGCGAAGTTTGGCTCCAGCGATCAGACTACCCATATCGAGGGAAATTAGGGTGCGCCCTTTGAGTGATTCTGGCACATCACCATTGACGATCCGTTGGGCTAATCCTTCGGCAATGGCGGTTTTACCCACACCTGGTTCCCCGATCAAAATCGGATTGTTTTTCTGACGACGGGACAATACCTGAACGACGCGACGGATTTCTTCATCTCGCCCAATTACTGGATCCATTTTGCCCGCTCTGGCGGCTTCGGTTAGATCTCGCCCATATTTGGGCAGTGCTTCACCACTGACTTCTGGCGTTGGGGCGGGGGTAGGTTTTGGCGTTGTCGATCGAACTTGCTTGATTGCGGCTTCCAACTGAGACCTGTCGAGATTAAATGGTTTTAATAATCTTCTACCAACTCGATCGTCTTCACTCAAGGCTAATACTAAATGATCGACCGCAATAATCGGGTCTTGCCAGCTCTCTCTAGCTGCTTCAGCTCGATCGAGTAATACATCCAATCCTCTGCCCAGATACAAGTCTACAACCTTATCCAATCGCGGCTGGCGGCTGGTAAATTCCTGCAATTGCCGCATTAATATTTCTACATCCACCCCCAACCGCGTCAAGATTTTCGGAGCGACATCTTGCTGCTCCAACATGGCGATTGCTACATGTTCGACTTCCAATTGCTGATTGAAAGATCTTCTAGCTACATCCTGTGACTTAATAATTGCATCCCAGGCTGGTTCGGTGAATTTGGTAGGATCGGTAGGCTGCATGTCTAAGGGCTGGGGATTAGGCTGAGTGTGTTTAGTATATCAACTGAGCATCAATTAGTAACAATTATAATAGTTACAAGTCTCAGACACGAGCTGAGATGCTGTAGATATTCAGCCGATCTCAGCCCAAAGTCTCGATCGAGCAGAGAAATTTAGCAGCTCTGGCTGAGAAAACAAGACAGGTGAATTTAGCTACAGAGATAGAGATTTAGAGTGCATAAATTAAGATTGTTCGCCCAATCTAAATACACCCAGGATACATCAACGATTCCAGCATCGACCAGAACTACCGTGAGTCTAAAACTTAATCGAGGTAATCATCAAGATGTTATTTAAACAACTATTCGCGATCGCAGCCAGCTTAACTCTAGTCGGCAGCCTGCACCTGCCAGCAGTGCAAGCTCAATCAACTACGGCTCCAATCACCGCCTCAGTCGATGATTCCGACCAATCACCTGGACTCCCAGGCTGGATCTGGCTAATCGGCGGTACTTTATTACTAATTATTTTCCTGCCTAAAGTTGGCTGGGTGGTCGGCTTAATCTCCGTTGGTGAATCAGAAGTAGGGATTATTACCAAGAAATTTTCCAGCAAAAACCTCGCTCCAGGTAAACTTACCGCCCTCAATGGTGAAGCTGGACTCCAAGCAGACACTCTTGCCCCTGGCTGGCATTTTGGCTTTTTCCCCTGGCAGTATAGCGTCAAGAAGGAACCCGTAGTTACCATTCCCCAAGATGAGATTGGGCTGATCGTGGCTAATGATGGCAGCCAAGTTCCCGCTAGTCGAATTTTAGCCCAAAGAGTAGACTGCGACAGGTTTCAAGATGCACGGACATTCCTCTTAAATGGCGGTGAAAAAGGTCGCCAGATCGATATCCTGACCACGGGTAACTATCGGATTAACACTGCTGTTTTTCAGGTGATTACCTCTGCTAACTGTGGCAGCTATGGGATGAGTCCACCTCAACTGCGACTGCACCAAATCGGTTCCGAACGGGTGGGGGTTGCGACGACTCTGGATGGTAAACCGATCGAGGCTGGTGAAATCGCGGGTGAACCCATTCCCAATCATGATAACTATCAAGACATCCAGAAATTTATCACCGCAGGGGGGCGACGGGGTTTGCAGGAGCAAGTGATTCTGTCTGGCTCATGGAACCTCAATCCGTGGTTTGTCCATGTCGAACAAATCGCCATGACAACCGTTCCCATTGGGCATGTGGGCGTAGTGATTTCCTATGTCGGTGCATCCAACCACGATCTCAGTGGCGATGCCTTTACCCACGGCAATATCGTCAGCAAGGGCGATAAAGGAGTCTGGGTTGAACCCATCTATCCTGGTAAACATCCACTCAATAAACAGGTGATGGAAGTTCAGCTCGTTCCTACTACCAATGTTGTCCTCAATTTCACCACGCGGTTTACAGGCAAACATGGTTATGATGCCGAACTCCAAGCTCTAAAGCTGCTCTCCCACGATGGTTTTACCTTCGAGATTGAGGTGTTCCAAATTATTCATATCGGTGCTCTGGATGCGCCAAAGGTGATCTCACGGCTGGGTTCGATGCAAAATCTAATCGACCAAGTTCTTCGCCCGATCGTTGCCAACTACTTCCGCAACGCCGCTCAGGAATACACGATCCTCGACTTCCTCACCGCTCGGAGCGAACGCCAAGCTGAAGCCGCCGAACATATCCGTCAAGCCCTCAAGCAATACGACGTTCAAGCGGTAGATACCCTGATTGGGATGATCGCCCCACCACCAGCATTGATGCAAACCCTAACCGATCGCAAAATCGCCCAGGAGCAAGAAAAAACCTACGAAGTCCAACAGGTTGCCCAAGTCCAACGCCAAGAATTAGTCCGTGCTACTGCTCTAGCCGACATCCAAAATCAAGTCGTCACCGCCGAGCAAGGGGTTAACATCGCTGAACTCCAAGCTGCTGCTAAGGTCAAGGAAGCCGAAGGGGAAGCCGAATCGATTCGATCGATCGGTCAAGCTAAAGCTGATGCTTACAAGGCTGGGGTGACTGCTCTGGGCGAACAAACTTATGGTGCAATTCAAGTGATGCAAATTGTCGGTGAAGGTAATGTCCGAATCGTGCCCCAGGTGTCGGTAACAAATGCTGGAGCCAATGGCGGCAATGGTTTAGTTGATGCTCTCTTGGGCATGTGGGCACAGAAACCCAATTCGATTCCGGTTGAATTGCCAGCAGTTGTGGAGGAGAAGCCAGTCGTGAAACATTTGACGATTAATGGATCGAAGCCCGTATCGATTACGGCTGTGCCCAAGCACGATCTAAAGGATCCACGGACTGATGATTTAGTTTAGGCACTCGTAAGATTAGTGCTAACCGTAGATCTAGGGTACCCACGAGGGGCACCCCTACAAGTTATCTGTAGGGGTGCCCTGTCTTACCGTTTTTTTATGCGGGGGGAACCCCCGCATAAAAACGCCGCTTCATGGGTACCCAAAAATCTATGCTTTCTCCAACAGCTCTACCATGTCAAAATCATGCCCGATTTGCTTGCCAAAAATTTGCCGAATTGTAGCCTATCCCAAGCAGTCAAAAGCGATCGAATCTTCACGTTGCCAATGACGATCGAATTGCTCATGGCACTACTGCAAGCGCAAATAAATCTACCAGCAACTCATGGACAAATCACCCCCGATCGAATCATCATTACTACGGAGCAGCCGCTCAAGGTGCAGATATTACCAGCAGACGAGCTGGGTGTCGATCCCGAATTTAGTGCGCCAGAAGTCATCGCTGGCAACATTAGCCCGACTAGCGATTCGTATAGTATCGGGCTGATCGTTATCTATATGCTAACTGGAATCAGACCATTTCAATTATTTGATGTCACCAATCGCGACTGGATTTGGCGAGATTATTGGCATTCACAACCGCAAACATCAACAGTTAATACTGCTAAATTCGCAGCTATTCTCGATCGAGCAATTGCTTTAGATCCCAATTCACGTTTTAGTTCGACCTCGGCAATGGTGACAGCAGTGCGAGATTGTGTCCCGAATCTTGCGCCAACACCACCAAATTGGACTTGTCGGCACACTTTAACTGGTCATCAAGGATTGTTTGCAGCGATTAAAACGATCGCAATTAGTCCGCATTTGCCGATGGTAGTGACGGGCAGTGAAGACACCACTATTCGATTATGGAATATCGATACTGGTGAAGAAGTTGGGCTATTAATTGGACATCAAAAGTCGGTGGATTCGATCGTCTTTCATCCCCACCGATCGGGATTACTATTTAGTGGCGATCGAGCTGGTCAAATTAAGTTGTGGCAGGTAGATAAACTAACAGAATTAATCTCAATTGATAGTCAGCAATCTAAAGTTAATTGCCTCGTCATTAGCCCCGATGGTCGATTGATGATCTCTGGTGGTAGCGACAAGACAATTAAGATCTGGTTGCTAGGTTTAACTGATGAGAGATCGATAGACTATCTAGCTACTCTAAAAGCTCATCAACTAGCAGTAAACGGGGTTGCTTTTAATCCGATCGAGGGCGAGGTATCATTTGCTAGTGTTGGTACCGATCGACGGGTAATCCTGTGGGGAATGGAAACAAAAACACCACTAAATATCTTTACCAACCACACTCAATCTGTCAAAACTCTCGCGTTCAGTCCCAATGGTAAGTTACTAGCAACGGCTGGAGATGATGGTTCAATTTTAATTTGGGACGTGGATTGTCGCAAATTAGTTCAGACTTTATCAGCCCATCGGTGGACGATTTCGGCGTTATCTTTTCTAGCGGATAGCAATACGCTGATTAGTGCAAGTTGGGATGGAAATATTAAATTTTGGCATCTAAATTCAGGACAAGAAATCGACTGTCTATCAACTCATCAGATGGAAGTTTTTGCAATGGCTATTTGTCAAGATCCTCACTACATCGTTACTGCTAGTCGCGATCGAACCGCTAAGATCTGGCAATCCCGATTGCTGTTAACTTAAAAGCCCAACTCTTTCCGGAGTTGGGCTTTTATTGTCAGCTAAGATCTTAAAATGCGTGACTAGAATTTATCCGATAATGCATCTACACATCGATCGCAAGCAGTTGGATGTTCCGTATTGTGTCCCACAGTATCCGAGTAATTCCAACACCGATCGCATTTGACTCCATCGGCAGTTGTTACGCCAATTTTGCCACCTGCAAATGTTGCTTGATGTGTCAATTCTTGCAGTTTACTATCGTCATCAATTAGCTCGACTTGAGAAGCCAGCAGGAGATAGCGCAGCTCATCAATTTGATTCGATTTACGTTCGGGCAGAGTTGCTTGAACTGGAACATTGACAGGGATCATTCCACTCAGATCTCCGGTGGGATCCTGGAGTTCTACTGTTCTGACAACTGGTGCTTGTGCTCCCAATGCTTGATTAAAATAGGCACGCGCTCGATCGATTGTTTGTTTGCGCTGTTCTGTTTTTAAGAGATTGCGCGATACAAATAGGACGCTCATAATCAGTCCCACCGCCTTGAGGGTAGTTTCAACAAATGGAATCCGATTGATGAGATCGATTAACCCAATCGCAATGTACAGGCTGACTCCACCAGAGATAAGTAACAAGATATTACCGATTAATCGCCATCCTCGCTGATAAATCTCAACCGTAGCATCGATCGCTTCGCCAATGACACTACTGCCACTCTTGAATAGTTGCAGTGCTGATACGAATGGCGCACTGGTGACTAATCGATCGATCGTCGGCGTACCTTCAGGCTGTTTCGACTTATTAACTTGAACCTGTGAGTTGGAGGAACTAAAACCAGATCCCAATTCCACCAATTTAGCCCGCAGGATTGGATCGGTAATCTGCAACAATACCTTGGACTCTAGAGATGAACCGATCGATTTGTCAGTTCGCGCTTGTTCCATCACCTTATTCACATCTGTCCGCAGGTCGCGAATTTTATCCCAGGTGACAGCTAAACCAGGCTGTGACCACTGCGGATCGACTTTGACCCAACCTGCTTCAAATACTGATTTGTAGGGGGTAGGGTAGGGTAAATACTGCCAGATATCTTCTGCCATGTGACACAGAACTGGTGCGATAGCGCGGGTGAGATTTTCGAGCAGGATTGCTAGGACTGTCTGACAGCTACGACGACGGAAGGATGTCGGCGCGCTGATGTACAGCCGATCCTTGGCGATGTCAAAGTAGAAGTTGGATAGATCGACGATGCAGAAATTCTGGATGATTTGGAAGAACTTGAAGAACTGATATCGATCGAATGATTCGGTAATTTCTGTTAATACTTCACTCAGACGGTGCAGCATGTATCGATCGAGTTCGGGCAATTGGGCATAGGGTACCGCATCTTTTGCCGGATCGAAATCGTGGATATTTCCCAATAGGAACCTTGCTGTGTTCCGAATTTTGCGGGAAGCATCAGATAGTTGCTTGAGGACTGTTGAGCCGATTAAAACATCAGTAGAATAATCTACCGATGACACCCACAATCTAACTACATCTGCTCCATAAGCGGGATCTTTCTGTGGATTTTTACCACCATCCATCACCACCATTGGATCGATAATATTTCCCAATGACTTACTCATTTTGCGGCCCTTATCATCAAGCACAAAGCCATGAGTTAGAACGGTTTTAAATGGTGCGACTCCATTATTGGCGACGCTAGTTAGTAGACTAGATTGGAACCAACCCCGATGTTGATCGGAACCTTCGAGATACATATCGACTGGATAAACTAAATTATCCCGTTGACTAGCCACCGCCGCCCAGGATGAGCCAGAGTCAAACCAGACATCCATCGTATCTGTACCCAAGCGATAGCTGCGACCATTATTTCGATATGCTTCTGGTAATAATTCCGCCACCGACATCGAGTACCAAGCATCCGAACCATGTTCTCTAAAGATGCCCTGAACATGGTTAATTGTTTCTTCAGTTAGTAATGGCTCATTCGTTTCATTATCATAGAAAACTGGAATTGGTACGCCCCAATTCCGCTGACGGGAGATACACCAGTCCGATCGCTCTGCCACCATTGGGCGGATCCGATTTTCACCTTGGGCGGGAATCCATTGGACTTCGGAAATTGCCTTAAGTGCAGCTTCTTTAAACCCTTTAACCGAAGCAAACCACTGTTCTGTCGCACGGAAGATCGTTGGTTTTTTAGTCCGC
>JANXVE010000014.1 GCA_025351825.1 Chamaesiphon sp. 341R_metabat_111
CAGACGTTCGCGTTCTGGGTGCGTTGTAAGGTTGTGGTCATTGGTTTATGATTGCTGGTTGTTCTTTGCAGAACGGAATATTTATGTATATGCCCTTAGATTAACCCGATTGTTAACGTTTGTAAAGTTTTCTCAGTTTTGTTAATCTGATGACACTCATCAGGTTTTGTTATGTCTTAGTGGTTTAGTGGTTTAGCAGATCGATAAACTTCCGCCTAAAGCCTAATCCCTAATCTCGATCGAAATGAAACAGCGGCGATCGAGTATCAAATGGCAGCCGACCACCTTCGGGTAGTAGATAAGCATGAGCACGGCGGCAGGTGAGATAGTCACACATACCATCAGTAATAATTAAGATCGGCGCATCTTTGGGGAAGTTCGCGGCTGACTCTAGTCGCTCGATCGCGGGTTGCAAGACTGTACCGCCGCGACCTTTGACCTCGACTGTCTCTAGGAGGCTTTCTGGCTCGATGTAGCCCATGTCATGGATTCCGGCATCGCACTGGATCACCCGAACTTGAGGCACTTCTCGACTGAGGGCGTAGCTGGCGATCGCGCCCAAGCCTCGCGCCAATGTGGTTCTGTCCATTGAGCCAGAAGTATCTAATACTACTCCAAATGTCCGTGCTGTCATCAAGTCTGGTGGTTTGATGTAGACAGCACGAGGAATGTCGGGCGTAGAAGACTGACGGCGACTGGCACGGGCAAAACTGCGCCGAGTGACGATCGGCGGAAAGTAATTGTCTAACCACTGACCGAGTTTGACATCCCAGGGAATCGGTGGCTGTAAGATTGACTTAATTTCTTCGATCAGATCTCCAGGAATCAGACCTCGCTGCAATTGAGCAAGCTGTAATTCCAGTCCTTCAGACAGTGCCCGACGATAGAATGTGTCCAGATCGCAGCCTACTCCAGTCCACCAAGATGGGGGCTTGTCGCCGAGCATATCACTTTTACCCAAACCTCGGAGGGTGCGCTCTTTCTGGAGACGACGCATCAGCCGGAGATCTTTGACAATTCGATCGTACAAAGCCTCGGCGGATTCATGCTCGAAGCCCAAGGTCAAATCCAGCATCAGCGAAGGGATCGGCATTTCGCCAATTCCCATTTCGACCAGCCACGCATTAATCACATAGTCACAGGCAATGTTCCACAAAAAGGGATCGCGTCCTTGCATCCGTGCTTCGTGCCGGAGACCAACGTGCAGCAGCTCATGAGCCATCACAAATTTGAGCTGGCTGGCAGTCCAAGGAAATTTAGGATTGATGTAGATTCGCTGAATTTCAGTGTTGACTGCGGCGAGGGAAATGTCCAGCCGTTCACACACTTGAGCATCTTCAACGATCTCAAATGTTGCGGCTAGGGATGCTAATAGTGGATAGTTGGCTACAAACCAGCGACGGGCAGTTTCGGCCATTGAATCTGGCTTGCCTTCCTGATGCCGCGCTTGATTTCCAGCTTTCTCCACCGCCTCAATTACGGCATTGCGAATGCCGTTGGCAAAAGCATCGGTACGAGATTGACGATTGACGGCGGTAAACGGCTTAACGTCTGGATGGACAATCCAAGTCGGCTGCTCTCGCCCTGCGGGACTGGGATAGCCTCGATCGAATCGCGCCCTAGTTAGGTCATTCGCGAGGATATCGGCGATGTCGGCTGGATTTTGGGCTGGTAGCGGGGTCGTAATGGCATAGATCGACTGACCGATCGAGATTTGATTGAGCCAATCGACCGCAATCAGTTCACAAGCAAACCGCCAGGGTTCATCTTGGCGCACGGGATCGATGTGATTGAAGGCAATGTGCAAATAACACTGAGCGATCGCGTAAGCCCATTCGCCGACACTGGCTTTTTGCCAAGCATTACACTCCAGCGTAAGCAGCGGTGTTTTGTCATGATTATTCTTGATACTAATTCTGGCAAAACCATCTTTGGGAAAGTTGTCGGGATAGTCTATGTTTCCCCAGGAAGACAGATAGGAGAACAGTGGATCTTTGTGCAAAACATCCCTGCCCGCTTGAATCGCCGCTAGGTTTTCTCTGGGTGGTTTGCGTTTAGCATTCATCGGCTTATTTTTTCATCGCTAGTCGGGGCAAGGCACGGGCAAGTTCGATCGTGTACCAAGCTGGTAAGGTCATGCCGCTTTCGGTTTCGGTGACGACTAGTTGGGCTAGTTCGGTGGAAATCCGCGCTAGGGACACAATCAGTTCCTTGCAGCGGTTTGCCAATTCGCGAGTCTCACGGCGGACTTTGGATTCATCATCAGGTAGCTCTTTGATGAGTCGATCGCGCAGTTGTTGCGTCATAAAGTAGAGAATATCCCGCTCTTCTGGCTTTTCTGGCCAACTGGCAGTCCCCTTGATAATCGCCGATAGATCGTGGGCGCGTTCGCGGATTTTGACAAACGCCACAAACTGCTGGGCGTGGGACGGAGTTAATAATCCAGAGGCAAGATTTTTAATATCATCCAGGCTGGCTAAATCCCCATAGGACGTGAGCGCACGAGACAACATTTCCCAGGAACGGGGCGTGGAAAAGGGTTCTTCGTGCTTGGGCGGCTTCGACCACAGATGATCGGAGCGATTGCTGATGTAGGCAACTACTAGTTCATTCACATCAGCACTACCAGCCCAAGTCAGCCAGTCTTTTGCCGATGCCCGCAGTTGCACATGCAGCAATCGATTAATTAATGCCGAAGATAGTGGTCTAGTAATCGCTGCATCTTCAGCCCGATTTCCCGCTCCAATCACGATTGTACCTGGGGGCAAGTTGTATTCCCCGATTCGGCGATCGAGAATCAATGAATAAAAAGCTTTCTGAACTTCCTGAGAGCAAGCATTCAGCTCATCTAGGAATAGGCAGTAGGGACGATCCTGGGCGATCATTGTCGGTGGACAAAAGCGAGACTTACCATCGACAATTTGCGGCACCCCGATAATATCTTCAGGAGCTAATTGGGAGCCAATCAGAGAAATGCATGGCAGCCCTACTGATTCGGCAAAGTTCTTGACCAGAGCAGATTTACCAATCCCTGGTGGCCCCCAGATAAACACTGGCAGGACAGTAGCAACATTGAGCAGAAATGGCGCAAGTTGAGAAGGAGTAAGGCTAGGAGCAGATTGCATGAATGAGAATTTTTGATTGTTTGCCCAAACATGTAACTTCTTCTTTCGCGATCGACTCTCAACTCTCAACTAATTCAATAGCTATCAGTTGGATTCACTAATTTCAACAGCTTCTGCTTGATTTGATTATCAAATACTTCCCACTTCATCTTGGAAAATTCCGAGTTGTCATTGAATCCGCACAGGAACCCAACTGGAATCTCAAATCCGCCAGCGGTAAAGCGACCACCACCAAAGAACCGACCTTCGCTGTTTTTACCAAAGGCTTCCTTGATAAACTCATCCGGATCGAGGGTGATTTTGGACGTGCGGAGGGAACCAATCACCAATTCGACTTCATCATCCTCATCGCGAACGATGCCGTATACCATCGCCGTATGGACGTTCTCCTCAGTCACCAAGAAATCTGCCGCTTGGGGGATGGCATCTCTGTCTTCATAGCGGAGATATCCGACTCCAGCGATCGAGAAGTTGTTTTGAACTACCCGATTGGTGAGGGATCTCTGGATCACTTCCATCACTCGTTTCGATCGATGTACATGTAGTACTGCATTCAGCAATTGGGCATCATAAAAGCGGCTGAGATATCCCGCTGCCAAGAAGTCTTCTTCTTGCGCTTGCATGAGGCGATTGGTATCCGATCTCAAGCCGTGCATCAAAGCTGTCGCACACTTTACATGCTCGGCAACGCTGCTGTCGAGCTTGAGCAATCCGGCTTGGAGGTATTGAGTCAGAATTGTAGCAGTCGCCCGAGTCGAAGGTCGAATATCGACGAATTCAGCGTTGAGATCTTCTTGAAGACTGTGGTGATCGATAATAACGGTAATCGGAATGCCCGCTTGTCGGATGATATCCAATAGTTGGCAGGTGGTGCCTTGATTATCAATCAGTACACAGCCTTGATAAGTAGCTAGATCTTTTTCTTTGAGACTCGCGCTAGAAACCTTTTTGGTTGGTAGTCCAGTTAGCTTGACTAGGGCAATATTCTCCTGGTGACTGAGGGCACCTGCATAGACGAGATCGCAACTAATATTGTATTGCTTGGCAATCAGTTGATACGCCCAAGCTCCAGATAGCGCGTCAGGATCGGGGAAGTCTTGTAATAGAACAATTTGGCGTTCGCCCCGATGCCGCTCTAACGTTGCTTTGAGTGCGGCTACGCGAATGTCCTCGGAGGGTAAATCATAGCGATGCTCTAACGGTGCAGGGATAGAGGTCGCAATGCGGTCGGATCGATCGGTTGGATGTTCGATATCGGAATCTATCTGCTGTGTTATTTCGAGCAGTCCACGCATAGAATTTGTATCCATGTTTGAAGCTTGACCATTAAGTGGCTTAATCAACTTTGAAGACATCTATATATCACGCAAGGTAATGCAGAAAACGGGAAGCTCTAGCACTCCGGTGTTGCGAGGAACGACGATCTCCCGTGGGTATAATATCCCTGATAAACCATCATAAACAACTGAGATCGGATTGGCAATTAGCGATTTTACCTAGTTCTAGAAATTATTCGCTACAGGCTTCTGATAGCAATGGTTCTGGTGATTCAATTGTTTCTCCTGAAATCTAGCAATTTCAGTCGTTCGCTGGATCGGTGTCTAGATCGCTAGCTGCAATATAAAGCACACGCAACATCTACAGTCGCTGTAATAAATTTAACCCGTGTGTATCAGTACCGCAAGTATGTAGCAAATTATAGCTCTTGCCCAAGCGTTTGACTGTTTCTGTCTGTTCAAAACTCGGGATCCAGGGGATGGGATTGTTGTAGGCATAATAAGTCTCTACCCCGTCAATCCCCAATGATACAGCCGTCGGAATCAATTCTTCTGGCGATCGACGATACCGTGATGGATGAGCCAAGACAACGATCGCACCAGCTTTATGTAGTGCCTTGATTACCCGTTCGGCACGAGCATCCACACCCCTGGGTTCGCGTCCAGTCAGATATGGGGCTAAACTTGGCTCTAGAGGGTTGAAACCATAGCCGAGAATATGCACGTCTACAGGCGGCAAATATGCGGTAATTTCGATACCCGTCCAGAGGTGAACTGAATCGATCGATTGTTCTTCTAGCCATTGAGCAGCTCGATAATAGCCCTGAACACTGTGATGATCGGTGATTGCCATGCCTTTCAGCCCAATCTCCACCGCCTGCGACATCAGATCTGCTGGTGTGAGTTTGCCATCAGAACAATTGGTGTGCATGTGAAAGTTGTAATGTTTTGGACAACTATCAGCCTGAATATTGCTAAAGACTTGGCGCAGTAGAGTTGTATTTTGGACTGAGGGTTGGTTCTCCATAGCTTTGGGTGTGTGTCTGGTAGTTCTCGACGATCGTCGCAGTAATTTGTGACATGAAGTGTGGCATCTCATAAGATTACCCCAATCGTTGTAAAACTTTATGAGAATAGCGGTTAGTGCTCTCTCAGGATTTAACAGATTTTGAGTAGCAGTTTCTTCATTGTAACTGTCTGCCGTCAACACTCGATCGATTATTTGGATCGAACAGCGGCTGCCACCTTATATCTGTCCTCGGTTCTGGACGAAGCGTGTAGATTTTTAATTCATTATCAAAAAGTTTAATGATATTTTAAGATTTCTCACAGATTTGAACGATCGCCAGATTGCTAATTTATGATATGTGAGTGGGCTAGATTTAGCCCTAGTCGAGGCTATTGCTGGGGCAAACGTGACCCCACCGCCAACAACTATCGACTATCTAAGTTCTTTCAGCCATCAGGCGGGTGAGGTTGCGATCGTGTCATCTAAATTACTACGTTCTTTATCCCTGGCTGTGGTGGTGAGTTTTTTTGCTCCCATGCTGCTGATGTCTGGTTCATTGGCTAGCACTTGGTTACTAACTTGCATTCCTGGGCTAGAATCGATCGGGCAGATTCCTACTAATCTGTTGCTGGATGTCCTCGGTACTTTTGGTGGTGGTTGTGCTTTCCAAGGAATGCTAACCATTGGTTTAGTCTGCGGATTCGTCGGCGCGCTCTTTGATATCTACGCTTTCTACAACTTTCGGACCCTGAAAGGAAATTAAATGAATCGAAAATTTAGCTAGTTCCGATTCTATGTCAGATCGAATTACAATTATTGGTGCTGGTGCCTGGGGCGGTGCGCTAGCAAATCTCACGCAAATCAACGGTTATGAACCAACAATTTGGTCGCGAACTTGTGGTGAGCGATTGGCAGATACGATCGATGGTAGAGTAGCGATCGTTTCGGCGGTATCGATGTCGGGAGTTCGTGCTGTAATTGAGACATTAGCAGGATCGATCGAGCCAAGTCAAATTATTGTGACGGCAACTAAGGGGTTAGATGCTCGAACTAATTCTACCCCTGCCCAACTGTGGCGGATCGCTTTTCCAGCCAATCCGATTGTTGTCTTGTCAGGGCCAAATTTATCGCTAGAAATTCAGCAGGGATTGCCTGCTGCGACGGTGGTTGCCAGTCAAGATCATTTGGCGGCTACCAAAATTCAGGAGATATTTTCTTCGCCGAAGTTTCGAGTGTATACCAATGATGATCCGATCGGGGTGGAAATCGCTGGAACTGTCAAGAATGTGATTGCGATCGCCGCAGGCACTTGTGATGGTCTAAAATTAGGGGATAACGCTAAATCTGCGCTACTAACACGAGGATTAGCTGAAATTATTCGGATCGGTCAATACTGGGGTGGTAAAACCGAAACCTTCTATGGTTTATCTGGGTTGGGCGATCTGTTGACTACTTGTAATAGCCCCCTGAGTCGTAACTATCAAGTCGGCTACGGTTTGGCTCAAGGCAAAACTCTAGATCGGGTATTGGCAAATCTGCAAGGCACAGCCGAAGGTGTAAATACGACTAAAGTATTGGTAGAGATTGCTAATCAGAACCAAATTTACATACCGATTACAGTCTTAGTAGATCGAATGTTGAAAGGTGAAATCACCGCTCAGACAGCCATGATTAAGCTGATGTCGAGGGATCGGAAATCTGAGTACTAAGCGTAGATCCAGGGTGCCCCTCGTGGGTACCCTAAAATCTACGCTTAGTAATAATATGTCTGGAGTGGTTTAAGATCTGAGTAGGATTCAAGTATGGTAGTAATGAGTTAAGTGATGAATCAATCGCTGGAAGATTCAGATAATTTAGCGACCACAATCGATAGTTTTAATACAATTCAATCGGAGCGAAACTATCAACAGGCACAGGCTAGTCTGCGCCAAATTTTAGTGAATTTAGATCTGAGTCAGCGGGAAAGATTTGGACTAGAAGCCGAGATTGCCGAGCTGAGTAATCTG
>JANXVE010000022.1 GCA_025351825.1 Chamaesiphon sp. 341R_metabat_111
ATCATCGCCAAAAAATTGCAGCACAATACTGAAACGGCTGTCGCTGGTACCCACTCACTTCAGTCAAAAGTTACCGATCTAGAAACTGCGATCGATTCAGCTAATCAGGTTTACAAGTCTCGTCAGCATGACTAATTAATGTTAGGGAAATAAAATGATCGCTAAAGAACTTCGCAAAGAATTACTGACTTTATCACCAGCAGAAAAAATCGAAATTATTCAATTATTAGGTGGGATCAAAAAAACGCCTAACGTTGTGGGCGGTGCTGCTCGGATTAGAAATACTCGAATTCCTGTCTGGAGCTTGTTTCAATCTCGGCAAATGGAAGCTAGCGATCTGGAGATCTTGGAAGCATATCCAGACTTAACCCAAACAGATCTGGATAATGCTTGGTTTTATGCAGAAACTTTTCCCGCTGAGATTGAACAAGAGATTGCAGCTAATGAGTAAGACTAATTTAGATAGCTTCAATGCTCAGAATACTACCATCGCTGAAATCGATATTTAGATTGCAATTATTTAGCAACAAAGTACCGATTTGAGGCCGAATACCCATCGCTAATACTGGCACTTCTAGCTCCACTCCATCCCACAAAACTGTAGCGCGGTGAACGGGAGTAACGAAATCCTCATTGTTAGCTAAATTTGTATTGATACTCATCACATAGGGCAATTGCAACTTGCTAATTGCCGCCGCAGGTAATGCTAAAGCTCCTTCAAATCCGGTATTAATTACGCAATTTATTTCTAGATCTGGAAAGCCAGATATCCGTACGATCACTTTAACTTGGGGTTGTCGCCCAATGACAATTCCATTAATCACTATAGATCCACCTTTGTCAAACTACCACCAACTGCATATACCGCACTAAATCCAATTCGTTCCGCCCAGATCGCGGCTTCAGGCCATTCTCGCTGAAGCCTGTCGCTACACTCTAGCAGATTATCATCGATTTCATAGTTTCCGGTATTGATATCGATCGAGATGATCTTGCCCTGATTTTCACGGTTTTCGACTTTCTCTCGAATCGATCGATAAAAAGCCTGTCCCCGTCTAGCGATTTTGAGATGATTGATGGCAACTGGTGGCTGGCTGCTACTTGATTGAGTCATAGTTTATTACTCTGCTGATTTATCGCTAACTGCTCTGACAATCCGTGACAGTTCGTATTTCTCATCGACGGCAATTCGACTGGGAGAACCGCTAATAATCCCTTCATAGTTACGGAAGGAATCTTTGATTTCGGCTCCATCGTTACTGATTGTGTATTCGTGAATCCCTTTATCATGCCAAGAGCCGCGCATTTTAAAGACGTTGAGAGCGCGGGACATTTCACCCCGAATTTCGACGTATTGCAGCATCAAAATTGTATCGGTAATCGTCGAAATATGGGAATCAGTAATTGAATTAGACCCCATAAATTGGTCTGAAGTATTGGTAAAGAATCCGGTGATTTCTTCCTGTTTGGCATATCCGGTTACGCCAATCACAAACTGACGGAAGGAATTATTGCTCACTCCTCGCGCGAGGGCTGAAAGCGAATCGATCGCAATTCGATCGGGTTTAAATTCAGCAATTTCTGATTTGATGATCTGTAAGTGATCTTCCAATCCGGCTGATTCTGGATACATACAGAGAATTTTGAGCAGTCCTTTTTGTTCCAATCCTTCAAAGTCGATCCCCCAAGCAGAAGCATTTCGCGATAACTGCGCTCGCGACTCTTCATAAGCAAATAAAATCGCTCGCTCTCCAGACATGCAAGCTTCTTCAATAAATTTACTTACCAGCAGAGTCTTGCCCGTACCTGTGGCTCCAGTCGCCAGGATAATTGAATCCTTAAAATACCCACCACCGCACATCGTGTCGAGAGTTTTGACTCCAGATGATACCCGCACGTTGGAAGACTTCTGGGTGAGCCGCATTGCCCCCAATGGGAAGATGTTGATGCCGTGGTTGGTGATCGTAAATGGGTACTCGCCCTTCATGTGGGTAGTACCCCGCAATTTGAGGATTTCGATCGTGCGACGGCGACGTTCTCCTTCTAAGACATTGCGGACAATTGCCACATTATCGGAGACGAATTCTTCTACGCCAAATCGAGCGACGGGACCATATTCTTCGACGCGCTCGGTGGTCATAATCGTAGTTGCACCCATTTGTTTGAGTCTGGCTACCAGTCGAAAGATCTCGCGTCTGACAACGGATGCAGCATCATATTGTTGAAAGATTGCCGTGACGGAATCGATCGAGACTCGTTTGGCTTTGTATTTATTAAAAGCGTACTGAATTCGTTCGATTAGGGCAGATAGATCGAAGTTGCCAACTACTTCTTGTCCTTCGGGATCGGGAGAAGCATCGAGGATAAATAGTTTACCGTCATCGATTAATTTTTGGAGATCCCAACCGAAACTATGAGCATTTTTGATGATGTCCGCAGGTGACTCTTCAAAGGTAACAAAAATCCCAGGTTCATCGAAGTAAGAAATGCCGTTATAGATAAATTGCACGGCTAACATGGTTTTACCCGTTCCCGATGTCCCACTGAGAATAGTGGTTCTCCCAGCGGGTAAGCCCCCATGTGAGATGTCGTCAAAGCCCTCGATCATGGTGTGAATTTTCTGCACACCGAGGGGATTTAAAGGTAGTTCTGCTAATTTATTTGTACCGATCATTGCGGAGATTTGAAATTTTTCTAACTAAACAATTAAATCAACTAGCTGTTGCCGATCCAACTTCTGTGCTGGAGCCTGATATCGATCGGGCGGTAATCATTGCTATTTTATACTCTAAAAGTCTTCATCTCGTTCGGATAGCTCTTCATAGAGTAGATCCAAGCCGATCAGAACTTTTTCTCGATCGGACAAATCACCAATAATCTTGCGGACTGGTGGTGGTAAAACCTTCGATAGTGTGGGAGTTGCTAATATTTTATCTTCTTCTGCTAGCTGCGGATTCTTGAGCACATCGATTACTTTAAGTGCATATACGCCTTTAAACTCTTCTTCTAAAATGTTCTTGAGCGTTCGGAGTGCTCTGACTGAATTTGGTGTATTTCCAGCGACATAAAGCTTTAAGACGTAAGTTTTCATTAAAGGAGTCATAAATTAACCTGTTAGTTATAAATAATTCGTTATTCGACTCGATTAGTGAGAGGTGATAATACGTCGATTGGAGTGTCTGTGCCAATAAATAATAGTGGTATGGTATTTTGGTTCTCGATTAGTTTCAGCAAATCTCAGATCTTAATTTACAATCGAATCTGAATTATGACACCTCTCGTGGTACCGATCGACGATACATCTCACAGAGATGGGCAATAATGTCAATCAAGGTGAGGCGATAATCCAATAAGATGTCCTCATTCCGTCCTTCCAATTTTAGCTGATTGGAGAATTCTTCCATCAATTCCATGTGAATCTTGACAATTTCCGAAACAGCCATATCCCTAAAGAAGGTAGCACTTACAAATTCATCAATTTTGTCATTGAGTTGAGTACTATCGGCAAAATAGTCTAGAACAATTTTACGGTATTGAGATTTTAGCAGATCGAGTAGCTCCCGCTTCTCTTGGCGATCGAGATTCCGAAAAAAGTACCGAGGATTGCGCTTATAGTAAACCGCCAAATATCCCAGTCGCTCGTTGAGCTTCTGAGCCAAACGTCTTTGTTGCTGGAGCAGAAAATTTGGTTCGACGGTGCTAATCTCTGTTGTAGTTGGAATAGTATCCTCGGTGACTAGTACGATGGGAGTTAAGTTCAAAAATTTTGCGATGGCTTTGTCGATTGCCACACCGATCTCTGACAGCTCGGTAACTGCCAAAATTACTTCTGATGATTGATAAATATAGCTACTAGATGGGGATGGATCGACTGTCGGAGAATGCTCTATCCGCTCTGTCAACGCTGGTAAGTTAGGTGAGACTAGTCGATGGACGATCACCACAGGTAAAATCAGTCCACGATCGTACAGACGATCGATCACAGGTAGTAGTCGCTGCTGAGAGTAAAAGATCAGGCAGTCTAGATCGTGCTTGGCTAGCTCAATCTGCGCGAGAAATTCTGACTGACTGGTAAAGTACTGCAATTCATAACGCTCGGCAACCAAATATTGACTCAATAACGGTAACAGATCCGTAGAGTCAGCCAATACTGCAATTGAGAGAAGACCAGACAAAATAATTTATACTCGCTATGAAACTGCTGTTCGTTCACTCGATCCCATCCAGAGCTAGCAGTATTTTGACGATGCCTACTACAGCACTAATAAACTTAATCTTTATTTTATAATTATATCACTACTAGCTGTCAACCGCCGGACTATTTAGGCTTTAAGCTTTAGGCTTTGGGCGTTAGGCTATCCATAGTATATTTATAGTTTCAAAGACTCGGTATTCACTTTTGATTCTCTGGTCAGCGCGACTTTGCCAGTCCGAGCGATTTCTCTAATCCCAAATTTTTCCAAGACTTGGATCACCGCTACAATCTTACCTGGATCGCCAACTACTTCTAGTGTCAGCGCATCTTCGGCGACATCAACTACCCGTGCGCGGAAGATACCTGCGAGTTCGAGAATTTCCGATCGACTAGTAGTATTCGCACTGACTTTAAGCAACATCAATTCTCGCTCGACTGAGGGAATGTCCGTGATGTCTAGTACAGTCAGGATATTTACCAGCTTATACAACTGCTTGGTAAGCTGATCGATCGAGTGTTCATCGCCATTGACTACCATTGTGACTCGCGATCTGCCCATTTGCTCCGCCGGACCCACAGCTAGACTCTCGATATTAAATCCCCGCCGCGCAAATAGCCCAGAAATTCGACTCAGAACTCCAGATTCATCTTCAACCAAAACAGATAGAGTATGTTTCATAATTAGGGGATAGGGAATAGAGATTAGGGGATTGGGATTGGGAGTCTTTGTGCTAAAGCCTAAAGCCTAAAGTTCCAAGCCTAAAACAAAGCCTAAAGGCTACCATTTAGCGACAGCTTTATATTGTCTCACAATTGTTAGTTGTCACAATTTAAAAAAAAATGTAATTGTGTGTGAATTTAGTCGCGAATAACCCACATAATAGATAGGATTTATCTTTCTACCTGGAGTATTACAATTATGGGTTTCTTCAAAAAAATGTTCGGCATGGAAAAACCAGAAAATGCTGAAATCAATCCCGTCGCTGCCGCTGGTGAGACAGATCCAGAGGGTGGCGAAATTGCCGCAGAACGCCTCGGCGTTAACGGTGAATACGACCAAAGCGGTCTAGCAAAACGAGTCTCGATCGCTTTTGATGAAGATGCAAGCGTAACTGAAGTAGACACCCTCTGGGTTGCTCAAGCTGGTGGTAGCGTAGTGCTCAAAGGTTCTGTTCCCAGCCAAGAAATTCTCGATCGCATGGTTGAGCTAGCTAGTGGCGTTTCGGGTACTACTGATGTCGCGATCGATCAAGTTACTGTCGGTTAGTCATTAGGGTAGATCTGAGGGTACCCACGAGGGGCACCCCTACAAGTTACCTGTAGGGGTGCCCTTCATGGGTACCCAAGGGTTATTGCTTTACCACTAGTGAATCGAGCCAAGTCCGAATCTTTTCATTCACAACGTCTGGCACCTCATCATGAGCACAGTGTCCAGCAGCTTCGAGGTTGACTAGTTCCAGGCGGGGATTCAATTTGACCAAAACCGCCGCCGTCCCAGGCGGGATCATCCGATCCTCACAGCCCCACAGCAGCAGCATCGGAATTTGCAGCTCGGGCAGTAGCTTGCGGATATTTGGTGAAAAATTGCTACTAGTCATACCCTGCATAATTTTTACAAATGCCGCCGGAGCTTCCTTTTCTCTTGCTGGTGTGAGAAATAAGTCAACCAGCTCGTCAGTAACTCGATCGGCATTAGCATAGGCAATTTTAGCCCATTTACGGGCAATCTTGGGCCGACTGACGATCCGAAATAGGGTGCGGAGGAATGGTGGATTTAAGATAGCTCGCTTGATCCCATTGACTAATGGCTGGAGCGGTTTAGGAATCATTTCTTGCTCCGCCGACAGATCTGGCAAGCTGACCATTACCAGACTAGCAGCCATCTCTGGATGTCTAGCTGCGGCAACTAAGGCAACTAAAGACCCGATCGAATTGCCGACCAAAATCATCGGCTGACCGACAAATGCTTGCCAAAAATCATAGACTTGATCGACCCACAGATCGATATCATAGTTAACATTGGGCTTTCGCGATCCACCCCAGCCGACTAGATCCAAACCATAGACAGTATGGTGAGTGGTCAGAAATTCTAAATTGTGTTGCCAATGCCCGATCGACGCACCAAAGCCATGTAGTAATAATACTGGTGCAGCATCAGGGCGATGAACATCGCTACATCGCTGATAAGTATATCGAGTCTGCCAACCCCGCCAGATCCAGTCACGTTGATTTCCTACTTTTTGGTGCCAAGTTTGCAACATAAGCCTCCTAAATGCTTATCGATCGTCAATATCCGATGTGGGTCAGAACAAGCTTAAAAAATATTAAACTTTTGCACTTGTGCTCTAGAACTTGGGTAAAATGATCGTATAGAGCTAGAGCATGTTGAATTAACTCGATAAGCTTAGTTTAAACCGAATTTACAGCTAGCTGTAATTGAGGATAACCAGACCACTTACCCCCCAGAAAATCCCATTCCTATTAAATCACCCATCATCGAGAAAAGACGCACCCGCGATCTTCCTCAAATCAACGAACGGATTCGCTTCCCGCAAATTCGGGTCATCGGTACCGATGGCGAACAACTAGGCATTCTCACGCCACAAGTAGCGCAAGGAATCGCCGATGAGAATGGCTTGGATTTAGTGCTTGTCAGTGACAAAGCCGATCCACCCGTATGTCGAATTATGGACTACGGCAAATATAAATTTGAACTCGAAAAGAAAGCTCGCGAAGCGAAGAAGAAGCAGCACACCGCTGAAGTCAAAGAAGTCAAAATGCGGTACACGATCGAGGAACATGACTACCAAGTACGGGTTAGTCAAGCCGATCGATTTATCAAGTCTGGCGATAAGGTCAAGGCGACCATTACTTTTCGCGGACGCGAGATCCAGCATAGCGATCTAGCTGAGAAAGTCCTCCGCCGGATGGCAAATGACCTCCAGGAAATCGCTGAAGTTCAGCAATTTCCTAAGAAAGAGGGTCGAAATATGATGATGCTACTTTCGCCGAAGAAAGTGTAATTTAGTTGAAACATCAAAAACTCAGGTAGGGGCAATTCATGAATTGCCCCT
>JANXVE010000035.1 GCA_025351825.1 Chamaesiphon sp. 341R_metabat_111
TGCTGCGACGTTATATCGGCGAACCGATGCAAGTTACGTTCGTTTCATATCTTGCCGGAACCTTAACAGCATTGTCAATCTGCATTATTGCTCAGTATCCACTGCCAACGACAGCGATGCTGACTCAAACATCCTGGTGGATGTGGGTTGGTGGCTGTTTGGGCACGTTATACGTCTGGTCTACTATTATCGCGACATTAAAAATCGGGGCGACGCTCACACTGGCTCTGACATTTGCCGGACAGATGATTGCAGCTTTGGTGCTAGATCACTATGGCGCGATCGGACTGACAAAGTATCCAGCCAGTCCCACCCGCATTGCTGGGGTAATGACCGTGTTTCTGGGCGTTTCACTAATTGCCTATGCAAAACGTTAAATTAATTGAGAATTGAGAATTGAGAGTTGAGAATTGGGTTTTTAGGGTGGGGATTTCAACCCCACCCTAAAAACAGTTCACCTAAAGGTGGGGGATTTAGACCCCTGCTTCTCGGTAACTCACTATTATCCATATCCTAGATTTTCACTCCGAACTCCGAACTCCCCACTCTTGAGTATTGCCACCGTCAGTAATATGATAACCAAGCGACTCCAAAATTTCCCTGCATCATAATTTATGACTAATTCCTCAGCCGTTAACAGTCTCAATTTGCCCAATTCAGCCCTGTTTGGTACCGATGGCATTCGGGGACGGGTGGGAGATATCCTCACCGCTAATCTGGCTCTACAGGTGGGTTACTGGGCAGGGATGGTGTTACGAGAGGCTGCGGCGGATGTGGGGCCGATCGTGGTCGGGCAGGATTCACGCAATTCTAGTGATATGCTGGCTAGTGCTTTGGCAGCGGGGATTACGTCGGCGGGGATTGAGGTGTGGAATTTGGGCTTGTGTCCTACGCCTGGGGTGGCGCATCTGACTGCGACTAGCGATGCGATCGGTGGCGTAATGATCTCAGCCAGCCACAATCCGCCGGAAGACAATGGGATTAAGTTTTTTGGAGCCAATGGTACAAAACTGTCGAAGGACTTGCAGGCGGCGATCGAAGCAGGCATTCGGGGGCAGTCTGGATCGATCGTTGAGCCAGAGAAATGGGGTCATCTCTACTTCACGCCGGAGCTAATCGTTCAGTATGTAGAAGCGATGCAAGAGTCTCTCACTCCAGGTACCAGCTTGACGGGGATGAAGATCGTCCTCGATCTAGCCGCAGGTGCCTCGGTAAAAGTAGCTCCGACGGTGTTTAAAAAACTAGGGGCTGAACTAATTTGCCTGCATGAAGAAGCGGATGGCGATCGGATCAATGTTAATTGCGGCTCGACTCACATGGGTTTGCTGCAAGAAGCGGTGGTTACACATCAGGCGGATCTGGGCTTTGCTTTTGATGGCGATGCCGATCGAGTTTTGGCGGTAGACAATCGCGGACGCAAGGTAGATGGTGATTATATTCTCTACTTCTGGGGTCAATATCTGAGCAAACAAAATCTACTCCCCAAGGATGAAATTATCACCACAGTGATGGCAAATCTCGGCTTTGAACGCGCTTGGCAAGCTTTGGGTGGCAAAGTAGTGCGGACAGCAGTAGGCGACCAATACGTCCAAGCCGAGATGGCGAGTAGTGGCGCGATGCTGGGTGGCGAACAGTCGGGACATATTCTTTCACCCCAGCATAGCGTCAGTGGGGACGGGATTCTGACTGCATTGCATGTTGCTGCGATCGTCCAGCAGTCCGGCAAATCTCTAGCGGATTTAGTAGACAGCAGTTTCCAAACTTATCCGCAAATTCTCCACAACGTGCGAGTAGACGATCGCGAAGCTCGGTTAAACTGGGATAAATGCCAACCACTCCAGGATGGAATTGTCAAAGCAGAAGCCGCAATGGGCAATACCGGACGGGTATTAGTTCGCGCCTCCGGTACCGAACCGTTAATTCGGGTAATGGTAGAAGCAGAAACAATGGAAGTAACTAAACACTGGACGGAATATTTGGTATCGATCGTTGAAAATCACTTTGTGAATTAGTAAATTAGTTGATAGCAAGTATGTGATCCGGTACTGTATTGCCAGTCCCCCAGTCTCCCGTGCTCCCGTGCCCCCCTTCCCCCGCGCTCCCGCGCCCCCAATCCCCCGCGCTCCCGTGCCCCTCATCACCCCAGGCAACATCCTCGGCAACCGCTATGAAATTGTCCGCGAACTGGGACGGGGTGGATTTGGGCGGAGTTATTTGGCGATCGATCGGAATAAGTTTGGCGAAAAATGTGTGCTCAAAGAGTTTGCGCCCCAAGTCCGTGGACAGGCGGAACTCGTCAAGGCGAAGGAATTATTTGAGCGAGAAGCTGGAGTTTTATACAAACTCAACCATCCCCAAATTCCCGCTTTTCGAGAACTATTGCGGGTCAATACGGGTGGCACGGAATCACTACTATTGGTGCAAGACTATATTGAAGGCGAAACGTATCTGCAAAGGTTAAATCAAAGGCTAAAGCAGCAGCAAGTTTTTGGCGAAAGTGAAGTTGTCGAGCTGCTGCATGACTTATTACCAGTCCTGGCATATATTCACAACCTGGGGGTAATTCATCGCGATATTTCACCTGACAATATCATCTATCGAGATCGAGATAAATTACCCGTCCTAATTGATTTTGGTGGAGTCAAACAAATTGCCACCACGATCGTCGCCCGATACAGTACTGTCAAAATTCGCACCCGAATTGGTAAACAAGGCTACGCACCCGACGAGCAAATGATTCGCGGCAAAGTATCCGCCGCCAGCGATCTTTATTCACTCGGTGCCACCGCTCTTACACTCCTGACGGGCATAGATGCCAGTACGATTTACAACCCCGCCGAAACTAAGTGGGAATGGCGCAAGTATATCAAGCTCAATCCCGAATTTGGAGCCGTAATCGATCGATTACTGCAACACAATCCCCAGCATCGCTATCAATCTGCCACTGAAGTTGTAGCTGCACTCCCAGCGCGAGCTAATCATCCAACTGCTGCTCCTATCGCACCAATTTCCACCAATTCTACTTCGATCGCCGATGTGAGCAAAATCTCCCAGCTCAAGACGATCGCGGTTAGTCCTGGAGCAAACCGATCGATTCAAACAGTCCAACCAGAACTACCAGCTAGAGATCCACACGAATGGAAAAAACCAGCTTGGCAAGTCGGCAAAGCCATGTCGGGAATTTTTGTCGTCTGCTTGATGATTAACGGTGCCGTCAAATGGGTACAGTCGATCGATCCAATTAAAATAGTCAACGATAAAATCAGCAGCACCACCGCAGGCATTATCAACTCTATTCCCAATCCGTTTAAATCTCAACCACCAGTAACCCAACGACAGCAAGATCTCGATCGAAGATTAAAAGCACTCAATATCCCTGCCAATAAATTCTATCGGGATGTCGATCGAGCATTTTATGCCAAACATCCAGAACTTAATGGTCGAGTTCTGACAACGAAAGCTGAAGACAACCAACTACGTCAAGAATGGCAAGATCTAGCCATCAAGTTACTCGATCGGCGAGACAAGTGAATCGGATAAGTTTCGGTTGAGTCGAGACTTTAATCGCTGACAGTTAGGGAATGATCGATTTGAATCGCACCCATCCATATGAATCGGGTGCAGCCTTGGCAGTGGCTCCAGGAATGTTTGCAAAAGCCGGAATCCCCGTCCCACTATTGCCCGTAACGCCGACGCTGACAAGATAACTATTTGCCGTGGTACTAGTAGTAGTATTGGCAGCTAGATTACAGTTTGAGGGGAGATTGGTAGATCCAGGTAAATAAACTCTAGCTCGATCGATCGGTGCATCGTCGGCTGCTGTCAGATCTTGAATTGCGTTAGCACCAATCTTGATTTGGATATCTTTGCCTACGCCGCCATAGGAGCCATTCTGAAAAGATTGCGGGACAGTCAGCAAATCGCAAATTTGTAGCGATCTGATGTTTGAGCTACCAACATTAAGGAAATAGACCGTGTATTCGATCGAGTCTCCAGGCTTGACCTTACCTCCATTAGTAGCACCGACTAGATAGTTGTCTGGCCAGTAGGGATGGGCAGCCGCCGCAGAATCATTCACCACTGTATTGAGCGGAGTATTATCGTTGGGATTGAGATTGCTGTTGTCATGGATCGCGGTGATTCTTTTAAGCAGCAAGAAATAATTTACCTGAATCCGCGTCGGATCGATCGAGCTTTGCTGAGTTTGAACGATGCTTCCCGCCGGAATCGGGATACCAGGGATTGTGCGGGTGCTATCAATATTATCGGTGAGGATGGGACCCGCAAAATCACTAGAACTGGCTGTACCTTGGTTGAGCAAGGTTCCCACCGTAGCAGCATCGACTGTAACCGGAATATCCACCCGAATTACTTTACCCGGATCTAATAGCGCACCAGGATTGAGTAAGTTGCTGACCGTTCCAGTTGTAGCACCAGTATAGTTAGGATTTGCGGTAGCGGCAGCGGCTACGGCTACGCCGTTCTGAAGTGTAGTGACGCTAATCCCTGAAGTGGCCAGGGTCACACCAGTGGGGAGGGGATCGTTAATCTGAAATCCAGCCGCTGGACCATCGCCGCTATTGCTGTAGTAGAGCGAATAGGTGAGGGTGTCACCAGGATCGATCCGATGATTACCATTGACATCTGTGGTGAGTTTGACCGATTTATAGCCCTTGACGACAGGTGGACATTTGGCAGTCAGCCGCACATCATCAACAAAGTTTCCGGCACCATCACCACCGATCGCCTTGAGGGCGAAGCGGGTGATGTCCTGTCCACTGGGCACAGTGTAAGTACCGCTATAGGTGCGCCATTCGGTATTTGGGGTAATGTTAGGGCTGCCTTGTCGGAATTCCTTGTCTGGTACGCCCAATAAAACTTCCATCGTGTCACTACTATCTCGTCCGTGATGAGACACTTGCCAGCGAATTTGGGCATTGGCGGGTAAAGCAAAATCCTGATAGAGTCGGCCATCTGTGAAGGCGTTAATCTCCGCAAACTGATTGCCCTCAGATGGCTTAATGAGTGGATAGTAGGTTTGGCTGCTTTTCCAGAGTTCGATGGCGTTCCGTTGATCGAAATTTACGCCTTTACTGGGTGAGTTAGCAATGGTTCCCCACCCAGGCACATCATTCTCTTTATAGCTAACGATTCTATTACCGCCAAAATCTTGGAATATTACCGGATTTCCATTGCCGCTCAAGGGGATATCTGGCAATTCAAATCCACCGTTGAGCAGTCCGACGCTACAAGAAGAGATCGAGGGTAAAACAATATTGACTTGATAATCTTCGACTTCACCATTATTGGTAGTAGCACCTGTCGAGAGCAATCCTGATGCTGTGCTGAAGCGGAACCGTGCGTAGGTGGCTCCATGAGGAGTGTTGTCGGGGACAGTGACGCTGAGATTATTATTACCCGCCGTTAAACTGCGATCGGTAGCAATTTGTTCATTCGGGTCGAGCCAGTCACCATCTTGGTTCCAATCGATCCAAGCGTTAAGGATACCTGTGACAGAGGCTTTGATAGTCAGATTATTTAACGTACCGACACTCAAGATACGACTACTCCCGACGATCGGGAAAGTTACTCCATCTTCATCATTGGGTGTGCCATTTAGGTCATCGCCATCAGCCTTGAACGTTGGTTGATTGGCTGCTTCGGCATCAACACTTAGACCTAGAAAAGTCAATCCATCAGTTTGGTGACTGGCACTACTATAGGTACTAGATAGATCCGCATCGATCGATAGTAGATTGGTTGGTGCGTCACCATAATCGAGTCCCAATGCCAAAACTGGCGCAGCGATCCAAAGTGTCAACAGCAGCGAGGTCAAAAATAGAGCGCGAAAGCTGCGCGGCTGGCACGATCTAATCAGATTACGCAGCCACCTCTGGCATCCAAGTTTTTGGGTTCGGAACAAATCTGGGAAACGCATGAAGTCAGGCTTTAGGTCTTGGGCTTTAGGTTTTAGGCTTTAGGGAGAATTTAGTCGTTCGGTGAGGTCTGCTTGTCATGGAAACGACCCAAAACGATTCTAGGCGTTGCGAGATCTGTGTATGATTCATCAAATTGCAGCCATACTTAGCTTGCCCTCTTTTTTGAAAAACATAGCAAGTCTCCGCTGATTTTATCGATCGACAGCTAACTTCAGGAGAATTTTAAAATCATCACGAATGTGCTGGTGAGCAACGTCGATCGTATCGATTCAGACTACGATCGAAAGGCTGAACAAGTGTAATTTCATCAATAGCCGATCTCTCAATGCTTAAACAAATTCCTCGGACAGTTTCGCGCTGGTTGACGCTCAGTGCGATCGCCTTATTTGTCGCCGTTACCATTAGCCCAGCTCTATCTCGATCGATCCCCAACCGTCAGCGGAATACAATTCTGATGATTGGGGATGGGATGGGTTGGGAAATTACCAGAGCAGCCGCGATTCAGCAGCAGATCGATCGAGGTAAGTCGGGTAAAACGCTTAAAGATTTCTACACCCAAGGACGTGGTTCTGGGCTGAAGATGCAGACGCTCACAGGCTATGCACTGGCAACAACTTACGGCACAATTATTGCCGATAGCAAGGGTATCTATAGTGGTAACAATAGTGCTCTAGATGACACCAACAAGCTAACTGGAGCGAGTCCAATTCGATCGAACTTCAAATTCAATCCCAAGTTTAATTCAGGCAAAAATAGTCCTGATTCAACCGTTACAACCACAGGTAATTTAGTTGGATACGATCGAATTAAAGGTGGTGCCAATCCGTGGACTCCAGGGATCGATCGAGAGTATATCAAAGCCAACTATCCCGACTCTGCCAATACCGCCACAACGCTCTACACAGGCGTGAAAAGCTATAATAACGCGATCGCCGTAGACATCTACGAACGCCCGCTGACAACCATCCTCAAAACCGCTGCTAGCCTGGGAAAATCTACTGGATTGGTAACTTCAGTCCCGATCGATCATGCCACACCTGGAGCCGCCAGTGCCAATGTCAATCGGCGGACTAAGTATGATGTCAAGCCAACCGATGAAAATGCGCTGGATAATATCCTTCAGCAAGAACTGCGGATTTATCAGCCTACAGTCCTACTCGGCGGCGGACACCCCCTTTCAAACGTCAAGCAACCACTAGCTAAGGAAATAGAGCCAAACCATACCTACATTAGTGAAACCACTTATCGGGAACTCACGACAAAGCCCAACAATAATATCTACAAATATACCTTTCGCGAACGAGGTGCTAATGCTGCACAAAAATTAGCCCAAACAGCCGCTCAAATCGATCCCAATCGGGGTCAACGGTTGCTGGGTATCTATGGCGCGCGGGGTCAAAATGGCAACCTCCCTGTCAGTTCTGCCAACCATGACTACGGCACTACGGGACTAGATATGTCCAAACTCCACAGCACACGCGGCTTAAAGCCAGCTACCGAACGCCCCCTCACCCAGGGCGAAACCACTGCCAAGTTCATCCAACGTGAATGGAGCGAAAATCCCACCCTGAGCGATTTGGCAACCGCCGCGCTCACAGTCCTAAATAAAGATCCCGATGGCTTCTGGCTGATGATTGAAGGTGGCGACATTGATTGGTCTGCCCATGATAATCACCTCGACAATCTGATTGGTGCTACGCTAGACTTCGACAAATCCGTCGGTACCGTGATTGACTGGATCGGAAAAAATGGCGGTTGGGAACGCAATCAACTCATCGTCACCGCCGACCACGACCACTATTTCACCCTCAATGCGGATTTCCCCGATCGGCTCCGTCGTCAAGGTGCCAAAGCCCTCACAGCCGCCAATCTGTCGATCGATGCGGGTCACTATTGGGGTTCACAGCCAGTCGTCGTCAAGGATAGCAGTGGCAAAGAATTACCAGCAACGGGTAAATATGGCTGGGGCAGTCATACCAATCGTCCCGTCCCAGTATATTATCAAGGTTTCGCCTCCGACATTCTGACCAAATCGATCGGTCAAGGATTTAAACTCTATGACAATGATATTCCTGGCATCCCTGGCTTAACCGACCAAATCCACATCTATCAAACCCAATTAGCCGCAGTCAAAGCACCTGTGGCTCGTTGACTTAGCCTTACCTTGAGGAAATCGAGCGATCGAAAGTTGTAAGCTACATTAACCAAGTTAAAATCGATCGACTCCGATCCTCCTCAAACCCGATTCCCATTACAAACGATCGAATATGCGTCTAAAAACTAAAATCTCGCTGATTATCTTGGGAACTGCGATCGTCGGATTGACGGTCATTCCAGTAGCAGCAAAACCAGTAATTACTAATGCTGTACCTGTTGCTGCTGATGGTAATATTTCCCAAGCTTTTATCTTGGGATTGGTGCAAGGTATCACTGAATTCTTGCCGATCAGTAGTACTGCCCATCTCTTGATTACCACCAAAGCTTTTGGCTGGCAACAGTTGGGGCAAAAAGATTATGCTGATGCGATCCAGCTTGGTAGTGTGTTTGCCGTATTTATCTACTTCTGGAAAGACATTACTAGTGTTGTTACTGGTGGTGTCTCTGGGATGATTAGACAAGATTGGCAGGATCTAAATGTCAAGATATTTGCAGGTATTATTATTGGAACTTTACCAGCATTGGTGATTGGTTATTTGCTCAAAGATGCTCTGGAATATAGTCCTTTATTGATTGCGATCGCATCGATCGTTATGGCAACTCTCCTATTTGTAGCCGAACGTTTTAGTGTCCACGAACGTGGCTTCGACAATTTAGAAATCAAAGATGGTTTACTAGTTGGCATAACCCAGGCATTTGCCCTATTTCCTGGTGTTTCCCGCTCTGGATCTACCTTAACTACTGGTCTATTTCTGGGTCTAGATCGCGCAACTGCTGCAAGATTTTCGTTCCTGGTTGGCTTGCCAGTCCTGACGATCGCGACATTATTCAAAACCTTGAAAATATTTAAGGAACATACATTACCAATGCCATTTTTGGCGGTAGGAATTATTTCTGCCTTTGTTTTCTCTTATCTCTCGATCTCCTTCTTGCTCGACTACCTCAAGACCAAAGATACGATGGTATTTGTCTGGTATCGCTACGCTTTTGCAGCATCAATTCTGATTGCTCTAGGGATGGGCTGGAAGGCTTAGGCTCTAGAGATGATTCGTTGGTGCGTTACTGCGCTAGCCTAGCGCACCAAAACAATTCTAAATCACAACACAAACCCCAAATCAGTGCCCTTTCCGGCATGTACCAAAGCTAACTTCTGATACTTCTGTGCATGTAGGATCAATCCTTCCGCTGCTGCTTTTTCCACCTGTCGCAGACACTTCGCAGGCATACCCACCATTACCGAATAAGCTGGCACATCCTTTGTCACCACACAGCCTGCTCCAATAATACTACCCTGTCCGATTCGCACACCGTCCAAAACGATCGCGCCAATTCCAATCAAGCAGCCTGTTTCAATATAGGCGGAATGAATCACCGCCCGATGTCCCACGGTGACATAACTTTCCAAAATCGTCGGCGTACCAGGATCGCAGTGAATTATTGCTCCATCTTGAATATTAGTGCCAGCACCAATTTCAATTCGCTCAACATCGCCCCGCACGACAGCACCATACCAGATACTTGCGCCTAGCTCGATCGAGACTTGTCCCATCACGATCGCATTACCAGCCACAAATGCCGCCTGGGAGATGTCCACAGGTGCCCAAAATTTAGGTAAATCGATCGGATTTAATTGGCTTCGATCTGACATGGAACTTCGCTAATAAAGTACATAATTAAATTGGCACAACATGAGTTAATAATTCGAGTTGAAAGATAACAAATGCCCCGCAAAATCCAACCAGAGCACGCCGAGACACGCCAGCGCAGACATCATCGCCTGAAGTTTATCCCAAATCTGAGATCGATTACTTGTCCAGGTATAGATGGCATTATAGAAAACTACGATCGATCCAACCGCGCCAAGAACGCCGATCGACTGAATCAGCCAAATCCACATATTGCTGCTATCGCTGAATAATTCAAGATGCTTTAGCCCAAACAGCAAAAAACCGAATAGGGTCACAATAAAAAATAGATTCAGCGCAAAGACGATTCGCACAGCCCAACGCAGCCGTCGCTCCAAGGTTGTTAATTTTAATGGCTGTCTGTAATGTCTTCTGACCAGCCGAGCGACAAAGCCTAAAGGCAGTGTCAGCAGCATCGTCAACAGCGAAAGCCCAGCAACTGGTAACAGAATCCGGCTGTTTTCCCACAGTCCGACGCGCTGGAAAACCATTATCGGAGATGGCAAAATTAGCTGCATCCGTCCCTTGGGATCGGGTTTAAAAATCAAAGAGTCTTGACCGTTGATGTCCCGAAACGTCATCGGAGCAACTTCGCGCCAGCGTTTGGGCTTACCGTTTGCGTCGTTCACCTGACCAAGCAGGCTGACCGAAATTGTGTCGTCCTCATTCGCGGAGACAGTGGCTTCTCCTAGCAAGGCTAACGATTTAAGTAGTGATTCGCTGCGGCGGCTCATCATATAATTACCACTTACGGCGTTCGCGTCTTTTTTCGCGCTGTCGAGAGTTGGCGAGTTAGAAGGTGGCGCGGGAAAATAGCGATCGAGAAACGCATCCCAGAAAACCAGGCGCGGGTCAGTTTCCGCACGCCCTGCACTATTGTACGAGACGAAAAATCCTACACCTGCGTCTGTGAGCAAGTGCAAATCGCTGTGAAAATAAACGGTATCGCCGCCGTGTCCGATGATGCGCTGTCCGTTACGCGATTCTTCAAAAAAGCCGTAAGCCATCGCGTTTGCGGCTGGGTCTAACCCGAAAGCGCGGCTGTGCATCAAGCGCGTCGTTTCTGGTTTCAGAATTTGCGCCCCACCCAATCGCCCATCCTGCAAATGCGCGAGCATGAATTTGGACATATCGGCGGCCGAACTGCTCAAACTTCCGGCGGGAAATGCACCGACTGTTTCAAATTCTTTTGGTTCGTCAGATGCCAGCACATAACCGTTCGACATCAGCGGCGCGAGTTCCGGCGGCAGCGGCTGGGCGAAAGTCGAATGAGTCATTCCAAGCGGTTTGAAAATATTTTGTTGAATGTAATCGTTTAAGGGTTGTCTGGATACGCGCTCAACGATGTAACCTGCTAATGCTGCCCCGTAATTTGAATAAGCTGGGGTCGTTCCGGGCGCAAAGATGCGTTTTGGGATGTGCGTTTTGAGGTGATTTCCAAGATTGGGGGTACGCTTATCGGCGATGAAAAGATCTTTCAACTGGTCTTCAAACCCAGCGGTGTGCGTCAAGATATTTTTCAGCGAGATGGTCTGTCCAAAGGCTGCCGGGATTTTGAAATCAAGATATTCGTTAACATCTTTACTCAGGTCGAGTTTGCCCTGTTCGACCAGTTGCATCACCGCCGTCCAGGTGAAGAGTTTGGAAACCGAACCTGGACGAAATAAGGTTTCTGCCCCGACGGGTTGTTTCTGCTTCACGTCGGCGTAACCGTAGCCTTTGGTAAACAGCGGCTTTCCGTCTTTGACAACGGCGACAGTTGCGCCCGCTATATCTTCGCGATCGAGTTGGAGCGGCACGATGCCATCGAGAAAAGCCTCGACATCCGCTGCCGTTAAATCGTGGACATTAGCAGCCGCACGAACTGCGTTTAACGGCTCGGTTGTGATGTCTGTCGGTGCGGACAGCACGGGCAGAAATTGTCCGAACGCGATTGATAAAAATATCAAGCTGAAAATTATTAAAGCGGCAAATTTTTTCATAAGCTTCGTTTTTGGTTTTCAGCGTGATGGGCTACTTTCTACACTCTCTAGCCTCTAAACAAACAGCCGATCCTTAATCTCTGGATACAGCGAAAACAGTCCATCCACACTAGCTAGTCGCCCATCATAAACCAACGCTGTCGCAATAATCAGCCGATCGAAAGGATCTTTATGAACAGCCGACAGAGCAACAGCTTTGCAGGCAACCTCCGCATTTAACGGCAACAAAACAATATCCATTGGCTCCAACGCATCCCTAAACCATTCCTCAGCAGCACAAGGTAACTCCAAACGTCCTCGCTCTTGAGCAAGTGCAATTTCATAGCAAGAAATCGGTGATATTCCAACTATTTCAGCCGTTTCAATCTCTTCTCGCCATGCTGCCGGAAACTTTTTCCAGTCCTGAGTAGCCAACCAAAACTAAATATGGGTGTCTAAAACAATCATTTGAGACATTCCCAATCCTGCTCATCAACGATCGGACTCACAATATCTCCCAGCGTTCGACCCTTTCCGGCAATAGATGGCGGTGCCACTCGACGACGCTTAACCACTGGCAATACATCATCTAACAACACTGTCACAATGACACGGGCAGAAGAAACCGCTGGTCTTTCTGTCAACCAATGAATTTGTCCATTTTCCATCGTTGCTTCATAGCTTTTTAGCATTTTTATTATCTCTAGCTACTAGATAATGACTGCGACTTAATTCACCCTGTCTTATGATATCTCGATTCAGAGATCCTTCGTCAGTGGCATTCCTCGATCGGCACATCTACTAAATTGCCTGAATCCATTCTTTGACTTGATATTCCGTCCAGATTTTATTCACCCAATAAGGATCGGCTTCAACTAAGTCTCGCACTTGCTGCTCGCTGGTGGCTTCATAAATACCAAAAACTTTAGTCAGATCTTGAGTTGGTCCGATCGTTACCAAGATCCCATCGGCTTTTTGCTGTGCTAATCCAGCCAGATGTGCCTCGCGATATGGTGCGCGTTTATTCACCACATCTTCGCAATAACTACCCCAGAGTACATATTTTGTCATGATTATTTGATTTGTTCTATTAATCGATCGAACACAATTAAAGCATAGACCGAATTACGATCTATGCTTTTAAAAAAACTAATTAATTTTTTGGTGGTGACAGCGTGGATCTAACCCACCCCGCCCTACGGGCACCCCTCCTTGGAGGGGATTTTCTGGAGCCCTCCCCTTTATAAGGGGAGGGCTGGGGTGGGGTAAAGATCTCCGCTCTAATTCAAAAGAATTACGTACCGGAAGTCCAGGAGTTGGCGTAGTCGATTTGGTCTTGGTTGAGGGTATCGATTTCGATGCCCATTGCTTCGAGCTTCATCCGCGCGATTTCTTTATCAACTGCGACTGGAATTGAGTGAATACCAGCAGTGAGTTTACCTTTGTTCTTAACTAAGTACTCACAAGCCATTGCTTGGTTGGCAAAACTCATGTCCATAACTGCGCTAGGATGTCCCTCTGCTGCTGCAAGGTTGACTAAGCGACCTTCACCGATGACGATGATGGATTTACCGTTGTTGAGTTTGTACTCTTCGGTAAAGTTACGCACGGTGTTGACACCAGTGGATTTGCTGGAAAGAGCTTTGAGATCGATTTCGATGTCAAAGTGACCGGAGTTACAAACGATGGCACCATCTTTCATTGCGTCGAAGTGTTCGGCACGGATGATGTGCTTGTTGCCAGTAACGGTGATAAAGATGTCACCAGTAACAGCAGCTTTCGCCATTGTCATCACGCTGTAGCCGTCCATAACTGCTTCGATCGCCTTGGTTGGGTCGATTTCAGTTACGATGACGTTTGCACCCATGCCACGGGCACGCATGGCGGTACCTTTACCGCACCAGCCGTAACCAGCGACGACGATGGTTTTACCAGCAAGGAGGATGTTGGTAGCGCGGACAATCCCATCTAAGGTAGATTGACCAGTACCATAGCGGTTGTCAAAGAAGTGCTTGGTGTCTGCGTCGTTGACGTTGACAGCAGGGAAGGTGAGTACGCCAGCTTTGAACATCGCTTCAAGGCGAACGATCCCTGTAGTGGTTTCTTCGGTGGTACCGATGAGTTCACTCAGTTGTGCTTGACGCTCTTGCACCATAGTTGCAACTACATCACAACCATCGTCAACGATGATATTTGGACGGTGATCTAGAGCGGTTTGAACGTGACGCTTGTAAGTAGCTTCGTCTTCACCACGGAAGGCGAATACAGGGATGCCATAATCGACAACTAAGCTAGCTGCGACATCATCCTGGGTGGAGAGGGGGTTACTAGCAATCAAGATTGCATCAGCACCAGCGGCTTTGATGGCGATCGCCAAGTGAGCAGTTTCAGTGGTAATGTGGCAACAAGCGACCACCCGAATACCAGCCAAAGGTTTTTCCGCTGCAAACCGATCCCGAATCTGACGCAGCACAGGCATTTCACGTCCTGCCCATTCAATCCGTTGTTTACCCTGAGGCGCGAGGGCTAAGTCTTTTACTTCGTGCTTGATTGCAGTCGGTGTTCTTTCAATTGCTATTGTCATAGATTGCTGGTTTTAGATAAAAATTTACACATCTTTCCTTAGGGTACAGGAAATGTCGCTTTTTATCACTCCGCACAATTGATTAGATTCAGATTGCATTCTATACAGCTACTATCCAGATGGATCTGACAGTGGATCGGCCACCGCCGAGCAATAATGGTAGAAGCCAATCACTGACTATGCTCCAGGTACTAGTCCAATTTGGAGATCGATCTGGCGTTTGAGATTGTCGATGTTGGTATTGTCTAGATTAACATCTGCTAGAGCGATCTTATCAGCCAGAGACATTTGACTATCTATCCGGATCTGTGCGGCTGTTTCATCGATGCGATCCCTTGCCATTACGCGATTTAATTGGCTAGTTCGATCGCAACTCACTACCCAGATTTCTGTTGTAAGATCGGTCATTTTAGCTTCAAATAATAAGGGAATTGCGAGTACTGCAACACCATCCGGTGCAAGTTGACTAATGGCGATCTCAAAGCACTTTTGAACATAAGGATGGATTTGAGCTTCTAGCCATTGGCGTTCATTGACATCATTAAAAATAATTTCTCCGAGCCGACGACGAGCGAGCGATCCATCCGATTGTAAAATATCGGCAGGATATCGGTAGCTAATTGCTGCTAAGATTGGCGAGTCAATCGCCACAGCCGATCGAGCATAGACATCTGCATCCCAAATTGGTAAGTTATATCGTGTCTGCAAATAGTCTGTGACAGTACTTTTTCCAGTACCAATTCCACCTGTGATTCCGATTAAACGCATGTAGATTAGTTGATAGTTGAGAGTTGAGAGTTGATAGTCGATCGCTAAGTCAATAATTAATCTTTAGGGGTGATAGCTTGAAAAATCAGCAGGAGCGAGATGTTTGGGGACTGATTCAGGCGTTTGATTTGCAACGCGATCGAGATATCGTATCTCAAAAGTATTTGAAGATGCGGAAGAGTACGTTTGCATTTTTCAGAGGTACTTGTCATCTATTCTACCGCGATCTACCGCCAGATTCGATTTTGAATATAGCTCCGACTGTCTGGATCTGTGGCGATTTACATCTAGAAAATTTTGGTGCTTACAAAGGAGATAACCGCCAGATCTACTTTGGAATTGATGATTTTGATGAAGGTGTGCTTGCGCCCTGTACTTGGGATATTGCTCGGTTATTAACTAGTATCTTTTTGGCAGTAGATAGTTTGGATTTTGAGCAAGCTGATGGTGATAACCTAGCGCGACTTTTTCTTCATGCTTATACAACCGCGATTGGTGCTGGCGAAATCAAAGACATTGTTAAAAATAATGCCAAGGGAATTGTTGCCAATCTGTTAGAAGATTTGGATCGACGCAAACGGAGCGAGTTCTTAGATGAACGAACTGAATTAATTGACGAGCGTCGTCAGCTCAAAATTGATGGCAAAAAAATATTGACAATTAGTAAAGAGCGATATCAAAGCATCGCTCAGTCGATAGAACGATGGGCAGCCAGCCAAGTAAATCCAGGCTTCTTTGAGGTGTTGGATATTGGATTTAGAGTCGCAGGAACGGGAAGTTTGGGACTCGGTCGATATCTGATTTTAGTTACAGGTAAAGGTTCACCAAACAACAACTATCTGCTCGATTTCAAACAACAGTTAGGTTCTAGCCTTCAACCATATGTACCAATCGAGCAGCCTACATGGAAAAATCCAGCAACGCGAGTAATTGAAATCCAGCAATTAGTTCAGTCGTCACCACCAGCACTATTAGCCGCAGTTGAATTTAACGGTGGCAGTTATTCACTTAGAGAACTTCAGCCTACTCAAGATAAGATTACCTTGAAAGCTGGTAAGATTACTTTGGCTCAATTAGAGAAATTAATTGACACAATGGCTCAAGTTACTGCGGCTGGGCATCTAAATAGTAGTGGTAAATTAGGAGCTACAATAGAGCGAGATCTAATTGCTTTTGGAAATAGATTGGACTGGCAAAGAGAAGTATTAATTTATACTAGCAAATACGCCCAGCAGGTGCAGCGAGATTATCGAGATTTTTGTCAAGCTACTCAAGATTTACCATTAAGTTAAGCGTGAAATATTTTAGATTATTAATTGGGCTGGGATCGATCGTTTTGACAGGTTGTACTCAGACTAAGAATACGGCTTCGCTGCCGCCAGATTCGCCTTCACCTATCTTCGCCGTACCGACAATTTCGCCGCCAACGGTTGGTACTAAATCAATCCCCGCAGTGCCACCGCCAGCAGCTCCAATTCCTAATGTTGTCCCATTACCATTGCCATCAATCCCAGCTCAAGTTGGTGATTATCAAGTGATTAATGAGTTGAAACAACCGCAGTTTATGGCTCAGAGTAGTGATATTTTGCGGGCTGCAAGTCTGCCAAATAGTAAAGTTAATTTCAATCCGGCAGACTTGCTCGTAGTTTTAAATAGTACCCGTAAGTACTTTGAAAGCCGATTGGATAGTGATGAAGATCTTCAGCGCGAGGGGATATTAGGTACTCAAGGTGTGAAGGTTTCGGATATTGTCAAAACGCTAGATTTTATGGTGTTGACTTTAGAACAGGATCTTAAAGCAAAGAAACCAATTAGACTGCAAGATCCTAAGTTCTTAAATACCAACTTTCGATCGATCCAATGGACGGCATTTAATCCCACCGCTAAGGATGAGAAACGGGTGCGAATGACGAAGTATGCAGTATTTACCCATCCAGGCTCCCGCACGCCGACAAAGGAGTTTACGGCGGGGCTATATGCGCTCAAGCCAGATACTGATGATGCCCTGCGACTCAAATATACCAAGCAGGATGTATTGACAAATATCTACGAACCAAAGGGTAAAGAATTTGGGGCAGTCGAACCACTTGCTTATCTCGATCGAGAGGGGTTAGAATCAGCGTTGATGGAAGGTACTGTATTAATTAAATTCACTGACGGGACATCTGAATTTTTTAATGTCGATCGCAATAATAATCTTCCCTACATTAAAGATCTAAAACCCACCGAGCAAAAACGCTACTGGTACTTTAAACCCGTGAATGCAATCAAGGGTTATGGCGGCACGATTCAAACCAAAATCTCGCTTAAACCAGGCGTAACTTTTGCAGGGGATGTCTTAAATATTGGACTGGGTAGAATTGTGGTGCGGGAAAATTTAGTTGGTGGCAAACCACAGTTACACATGGGCATTATTGCCGATACAGGCGGGGCATTTTTACCCAATTTACATCAATTAGATTTTCTAGCAGGAGTATTTGGCAGTAAAGAAGAGTTTGCTGAATACACGCGCAAATTACCAGAATATACAAAGGCATATATTTTGGTAAAGCGATAGACTCAACATTCTCAATCTTGGTACTGTTTTTTTACTTTGCAGCACTCTTAAATAAGCTAAGAGACCCGAATACTAAAGCCATTAAAATAAAAAACAGCCCTTGTTTCAGGTCGTCACTAAGATCATTTCTCACGATTACAAACAATAGTCCAATCGCTAAAAATGACAAATAGTAACCATTAACTAATTCAATTGGCAGGTTAAATATTGTCTTTTCTTCTGAGTTTTTCATGGATTTATGAATGATAAGAATTAAAACTATTTTGGCAACAAATCTTTGATAGTGCTAAGGCTTTTTATTGCATCTTCATTGGATAGAGCTAGTCCCAACCCTAGAAATAATAGAGCAGATCCTAATGTAGATTTTGAATAATACCAGATGTATGCTCCAGTAATGATAAATACAGGAATAAAGATAATCCTGAAAGTAGTTTTGAACGTTATCTCAGCCGATCGAACACGTAGATACCTTAGTTCTATTCTAGCAACTTCTAACTTTATTTCGTCTTGAGTTATCTTGACATCGATCGCTGTTTTCTTATCGCTGAGATCGATTGCCATCTGAATAATCTCTAGTCTCTGTTTGTACTCTACAATATCTGTTGTGGAAGCCAATTCACTTTGTTGTTAAGTGATAATATCCCGAAAGTACAAATTCGGACTATCTAGATCGTTTGGGGTGAATTGACTATCGTTTCGATCTCCTGGATCTGGAACTAGATTGGACATGATTGATTTAATAAGCTGTACCAAATCAATAGGGTATTGGTGGAAGTCTGAGAATCCCCGATTTGAGAAAGCGGGGATTTATTCGCACCATAGCTATCTTATAACTTGCTTCAATGCGGCAACTAATCGATCGACATTATCTTGCTTACTGTTATAACCCATCAAACCAACCCGCCAAACTTTCCCAGCTAGCTCTCCCAAGCCACCACCGATTTCGATATTGTGTTCGAGCAATAATTGCTTGGCGACGGCTTTACCATCTACGCCTTCAGGGATGCAAACGGTAGTCAGAGTAGGTAGACGATATTGCTGTTCGACGTGCATTTTGAGACCGATCGATTCTAAACTGGACCAGAGATATTCGACATTCTCTTGATGTCGTGTCCAGCTATTGTCGATCCCTTCTGCGGCTACTAGGCGCAGAGCTTCACGCAAACCATAATAGAGACTGATTGGTGCCGTGTGATGGTACATGCGATCGACACCCCAATATTTACCTAGTAGCAGCATATCCAGGTACCAATTCGGCACTTTTGTCTTTCTTGCCAATAGCTTTGCCATCGCCCGTGGACTCATCGTAAATGGCGATGCACCAGGAGCGCAGCCCAAGCCCTTCTGGGAGCAACTGTAGGCTAGATCGACTCCCCAATCATCTAGGTGAATTGGCACCCCGCCCAGGCTGGTTACGGTGTCGAGTAGCAGCAAACAGTCATACTCTCGACACAATTCTCCCACACCTTCGATCGGTTGACGGCAGCCTGTCGATGTTTCGGCGTGAACCAATCCGAGGATTTTGGGACGATGAGTTTCCATCGCTATGCGGAGTTCGGCAAGAGCGAAATTCTGACCCCAGGGCTTGGAGATCGATCGAACATCCGCACCATAGCGTCCTGCCATATCGACGAGTCTATTCCCAAAATAGCCAGCCACCCCAATCAGCATCACATCTCCAGGCTCGACGCTATTGGCGATTGTCGCTTCCATCGCTGCCGAACCTGTGCCACTGACTGCGATGGTATGGGGATTATCGGTTTGCCAGACGTAGCGCAAGAGAGACTGGATCTCATCCATGATCTGCAAGAATGCTGGATCGAGATGTCCTAATAGGTTGGTACTCATCGCTTGTAGTACTGTAGGGTTAGCATTACAAGGCCCTGGTCCCATTAACAGGCGATTGGGTACGCTGAGGGGATCTAGTTGTTTTAGCTGATTGGTTTTGATAGACATCTGTGGTTTTTAAAAATGAAATGGGTTCAAATGGCGTAGGCTCATCCAAATTCTGCCGAGATTCAGGTCTGAAATATAGAGAGGCTCAATTATTTACTGCTTGCTTATTTTTATTCTCGTCCAATGTCCGAGGGTGATTTCATCGCCAGATCCGATCGAAATATCTGCCATAATTGCGATTTCTTGGCTATTTACCATTGTGCCATTTGAGGAACCAATATCTCGCAGCACCACAGAGTCATCGGGGTGAAGGGTGAGAATAGCGTGGCGGGAAGAGACAGCATCATCAAAATCCAATGGAATCTCTGGATGAATTGCTCGCGCTTGACTGGTGCGCCCGATGAGATTGGCACCTGTTTTCAAGTCGATCGTAATTGATGCATGATTCGGGGCTGTAGGGCTATCAGGGGTGGCTAATGTGGGATCGATCGAAATGATTAGCTGCCACTGTCTCATCGGTTTGCCAACGGAAATGGGCGCGGTAGTGAAACTGGGTGATAAATTAACTGGTGGTGGGAAATTAGCCAACGGATTGCCACCTTTGGCACTAGTCAGAAAGTTGTAGCCACAAATCTCGCAAAAGCTACCAGTATCAGCCTCATGGGGTGTCGTGCAATCTGGACACGCTTGGACGCTAACCGATTTAGTTGCTACAGGTATCGGCGCGGGATTGGTGGGATTGGATCCCAGCTCGACTATGCCCGATCCCAGAATTTTTGCCCCACATTCAGAACAAAAATCGGCTTCTGTTGAGTCGTGATTTTTTGGACAGGTATACATATTTAGGCTTTAGGCTTTGGGTGTTAGGCTTTAGAAACTGATGTCTAGGTTTTAGGCTTTAGTTACTATCGCCTTTGGCAATATTTCACTCACAAAGTCTTTGAAAAATGATCTGAAGAGGATCTAGAGCTAATTTGCATTATTAATGTAAAGCCTAAAGCCTAATCCCTATTTCTGAATTCTAGCGGTTTTGGTCGATCGAGTCTCTAGCATCATTTCATCTTCCTTGGCCACTGTTCGCCGGATTCTGACGGTACCTGTGGCGGCATCTTCGACATCGACGACGGAGCGGAGCAGTTTGGCGGTGGCTTCGTTACCGGAGTCGTGGGCGAGTTTGACAGCCTTACCCAGCTTGACTGTTGCTACATCAATATTACCCTGCGCTCTGGCTTCTAGACCTTCTTGGATCGATTGGGCGAGTTCGGCTTGTCCGGTGTAGTGAGCAACCCGTCGATCGATCTTGGCGGTTTTGGCTTCATCTTCTGTCCAGGTGGCGAGGATTTTGGCTTCGGTAATTTTGGTTTCTTGTCCATTAGTTTGAGTGACTAAACTTGCTCTGCCTGCGAGCATTTCATCGCCGACATTGCCAGCATTGATTTGGATACAGAAATGATAGTCGCGGGATTCACTATTGCCCCAGGCACCTGTAGGGTAGTCTACAATTCGATCGCTGACGACTTTAGATCGATCGGTTACATCGACGATTTCAGGACTGACTTGTTTGCAAAATAATACCTTGGCACCTACCGGAGTCCAGAGTCTGAGACTAACATCACTAATGGTTTTTCCCATTGCTTTGGTCAAGATTTCTTGGAAGTCATCGGCGATCCGATCGGGTGATGCAATAATATCGGTTGTACCTAATAATCTCGCAGCAATTTTCTGTAATTGCGCTACCTGCCAATCCGTCCCCACGCCCCGACAGTCGCACTGAAATTTGCCCTCTGACGTGTCTAAAACTCTAATTAAATCTTGCTCATCACTATCATCATTTTGCCCGTCAGTTAGTAACAATGCCTGACAAATTGCCTGGGGCATTTTGCTAAATTCACCTAATGCCGTGTGCAACCAAGTAGACATCAATGTCCCCCCGTTAGCACTTATTTCTTTGACTTGAGCAACTGCTCTGAGTTTATTTTCAGGTACAGCATTAACCAAGGGTACTAATAATTTAGCGCGACTCGCACCAGTGACGACAAAGAAGGCTGCATCGGGAGGAAGGAGATTGATGATTTTGACGATCGCATCTTTGGCAGCAATCATTTTTGCACCACCCATCGAGCCAGATACATCACAAATGATCCCAAATAATCGTTGACTTTTAGGTGCGGAAATAACGACTCCATCATTACCAGTGGCGGTAATTGTCATGATGGCGTTTACTTCTTTCGCGCCTTGGGGCAGGTAGGGATTTTGGAAGACTTCTGCGGTAAACATAAGTTAGTGGTTTAGTGGATAGTGATTTAGTGGTTTAGCTGTAGTGAATAGTTGTAGGCTGGGTTGAAGAATGAAACCCAACAATCTTATCTATTTGCTGTGAATACTGGGTTTTCTGTCCAAGTTGGTTAGGATCGGATAGAATCTGCAAAAAATCACCAGTTAGCTAATTTCTAGAATACCTACTGTAATATTATCCTGTCCGCCTTGTTGATTGGCGTAGTGAATTAGATGGCGGGAGATGGACAGGGTGTCTGAACTAGGGGATTGTTGGATCAGGTGGTGGAGGTAGCTGGGATCTGGGGCGTAGTTCCATAAGCCATCGGTGCAGAGCAGGAGATAACCCGCACTCGGAATCGGGAAAGTGAGCGTATTTGGGATGCCATCGTCAGCAACGACATCGGCACCGAGCCAGCGGACGATCGCATGGGCGTAGGGGGATGCTGCGGCTGCGGCAGGGGTAAATTGTCCAGATTCGATCGCATCACGCATCCAGGAGTCATCTTGGGTGAGCTGGAGGGATTTATCCGTGGCGATCCAGTAGGCGCGACTATCACCGAGCCAGCCGATGGTGGCAATATTATTGTGGACGATCGCCGTAACAATTGTAGTCGAAGATGGATCGACCGCAGAGATTGGATCGATCGGAATACTCGCAACCGCCGTGAGTGCAGCGGCTACACCTTGACAAATTGATGTATTTGGATCTTTGCCTGCGTGGATCGCAAATTCGATCGATTCCAGACAGGCAGTTGCCGCCGATTGAGAGGCGCGTTCGGGCTGCTGAGAGCTAGAGACACCATCACAGACGACAATTATATATGTATCGGGGTCGATGAGTTTGAGGCCGATCGCATCCTCATTTTGATGGTGTCTGCGACCGATATCTGTTGCTCCAGCAAGGTTTGGAGCTGGTTGAATCTCGATAATATCACTTGAAGTTGCCTGCTGCCTGAATCCACATTCGATGCAATACCTGTCGGCACCAATTTTATCAGCAGCGGCACCGCATTTTTCACAACCGTTTACCTGCGGGATCGAAGTTGCCTGGAGATTTGCACCGCACCCCTCACAGAATCGATCGTCTACAGTTACGATTTCCCCACACTGATGGCAATTCATAGATGTTCAGATGCAACCTTATCATCACAATTCTACAGGCTTAGGGCATAAAATCTCCTCCTCGGAGGGGTGCCCGTAGGGCGGGGTGGGTAGATCTCCGCCACAAATCTAGAAACCCAACTACTCTCCCTCACCAGCCTTTGCGCCGCGAGTTTCCAACCAGATCGGTACTACAATAAATCCGATCGCAATAAATAACGCCAAAACTGCAAACTTACTCGCCCACTCCAACAACTGTTCGAGCGAAACGATTTTGCCCACAAAGAATGCCAGACTCGTAATCACTCCCGCCCAAGTCAACGCCCCAGCTAGATTGACAGCCAAGAACTTACCAAATGGCATCTCCACGACTCCAGCCATCGGACTCGAAATAATCCGAATTAAGGGGATAAATCGCCCGAAGAAAACTGCTTTAACCGCATTGTCACTAAATCTCGTCTTCGTCTCTTCCAACTGGACTTCTTGAATCCGAAAAATCTTGGAACCAGCGAGCAGCAACTGCCACCCACCATACTTACCGATAAAATAACCACCAATCCCGCCAATAAAGGCTCCCAGCGCGGCAGAACCCAGCACGAGCCAATAATTTAGTTCGCCACTCCCAGCCAAAAAACCACCAACGATCGTAATGGTTTCACCAGGCAACGGAATCCCCAAATTTTCTAACAGAATGCCTACAAAGACAGCGAGATATCCGTATTGATTTGCCAGTTCCTGGATTGTCTCTAGTGATAGGAATTCCATCTATACCTGAAACGAAATAACTTTACATTTATATATTAACTGAGTAATCAGGATTAAGAGATCCCAATTCACTGGCAAGATTGGCTCTAGGGAGGTAACTATGGTTTACATAGAGATGAGTCAATCTTGAACGCCTGTAGTAGTAACTGTTCTAGGCTTGGGCACAATAACGAAGTGACAGTCTCAAACCTCACAGCCAAAATTATGAATATGCAAAATTCGATTGCCAACCGTCCCAGTTTAGGTCAATTTATCAGCATTGTTTGTTTTAAGTCCGTCATCACGGGGATGGAGGAAGCTTTGGGCGAAAAAGCGACAGCGATCTCCATGATTGCGGCTGGACGCGCCCGTGGCAAAAACTTGGTCAAGGAGCTGGGTTTATCCAATTCTAGTCTAAATTTTGATGCGATCGCGATCGGGTTAAATATTGCAGTTGGGAGTGCGGGCACTCGGCTCACTGCTGTGGATAAAATCGTCCAAGCGGGAGATTTAATCAAAGTTTACTGCTCTGAGACTGTCTGTTCTGCTAACGAGCCTGATGGTAGTAATCGATTGAGTAGCTTCACGATGGGCGCGATCTGGGGCGCGTTGAGCGAGATCACTGGCAAAAAGTTGCGTGGAGTTCATGCTGAATCTGTACTAAGAGGCGGTAGTCACGATGTATTTGAATTTAGTGTACTTGAATAATTTTAATTGTTGTTAGTAATGACTACTTGTGGGGAACCATAGAGGTGAATCACATTAAAATTTATCCGATTGTCATAGATAAATGCTTGCCACCCATGCATGTTTATAACCGGATATCTATAGCAATTCTATTTGAGTTCCATGCCGTAACGTTAACCTGTAGGGGCTGTGCCTCGTGCCCGCCCTCTGGGGTTTAAGCTTTTCAAATAGGATTGCTGTAGTAGATTCAATTTCGCATCTATGTAACTAACCAGAATTATTAATCATGTCAAATTCACTATCTAGTCGTCCAACGTTGGGTCAATTTAGCAGCATCATTTGCTTCAAGTCAGTGATCACTGGCATGGAAGAAGCTCTGGGCGAAAAAGCGACAGCAATCGCTTTGATTTCGGCTGGACGCATTCGTGGTAAAGAGCTAGTCAAAAGCCTCGGTTTGTCCGGTGCTACCCAAGATTTAGCTGTGATTGCAGCCAAATTAAACGAAGCAGTTGGTGCCAATGGTACTCACCTGACTGCGGTTGACAAAATCGTTCAAGAAGGCGATCTAATCAAAGTTTACTGTTCCGAAACTGTCTGTTCTGCTGGTGAACTTGATGGCTCTCCGCGCAAATGTACCTTCACAATGGGTGCGATTTGGGGCGCAATGTCTGAAGTTACTGGCAAAAAACTTCGTGGCATCCACACTGAGTCCGTACTCCGTGGTGGTACTCATGACGTATTTGAATTCACCACTGTTGAATAATCTTCAACGTTAATTAGTCTAATTTAACTAGTCCAATCTCACTCAACTAAATCATAAATCAAGGAAAATCATGGGCGTAAGTACAATCAGTGGAATTTTACAGAACTTTGTATCGGGCACTTCCGATGTTCAAGGTGCAGCATTGGTATCCCCAGATGGATTGCCACTAGCTTCCAGCTTACCTGGAACTATGGACGAAGAACGGACTTCAGCCATGTCTGCGGCAATGCTCTCTCTCGGCGAGCGAATTGGTAAAGAATTGGCACGCGGTACCGTCGAAAAAATCATGGTAGAAGGTACCGATGGTTACGGGATCTTGATGGGCTGTGGCGAAGATGCAGTATTGCTAGTTTTGGCTAGCCATGCCGCTAAACAAGGTCTATTGATGCTCGATGTCAAACGGACTGTCAACGAAATCAAAGCTGCCTTGAACTAGGTTTAAAGTCCTTCTTTCCCTCAGAAAGGGGCTACCGTGTCTACACAAGTTCGTTTGAGATCGTGCGGAGATCTTTACCCCACCCAACCTCCCCTTGGAAAGGGGAGGAGCTAAGTTACAAGTGGGCTTCTTGTCCCCTCCCCTTTATAAGGGGAGGGTTAGGGTGGGGTAAAGATCTCCGCATCTTATCTAAAAATTTTTATTCATTATCAAATATGTTGGAGCTATAAATGTCACTAGCTGGCCATTTATCAGAATATTCATTAGCCGAAATCTTTCATTTCGTGCAGGATGGAAATAAAACGGGTGTATTATCGATCGAACCTGACATCGGTGCATCAAAGTTTATCAAAGACCCCCACTACATCTCCTTCCAAAGCGGTCGGATCATGTCTGTCGCCAATGGTTCGGGCTTGGGCAATCGCGGTTTGCTCAAAATGATGTCACAACGCAAATGGCTCTCTTCAGAGCAGGTTTCAACTTTAGAAACCCAGGTAAGTTTATTGACTCAACCATTGGGCACCTATCTCAAGTCGCGAAATGCCGTCAATACCGAACAACTCAGCTTACTATTCAATTCTCAAGTAGTTGCCACTGCCTGCAAACTATTTGAAATCCATCGGGGTCAGTTTAGCTTCAATCCCAAAGCACCATTGGCTTATGCTGAAATGACTGGATTGAGTCTGACAGCTCAGGAGGTTGCTTTGTTGGGGCTGAGAATGCTCAAAAATTGGGATGGATTGGCGACCAAATTACCCGATCCTGAATCTGGACTACAAAGATTTTCGACCAATTTGGGTGGGCTGAGACTAGATACCCCAGAATTGCAAGTCTGGAAGCTATCTCTGGGTGAAATGCCAATCTCCAAAATAGCTTTGAGTCTGGGACTAGATGTCGATAAGGTTCAGCAAATCGGCTTCCGATTGAGTTCGATTGGGTTGGTGCATGAAGTCTCTGTCGAGCCAGCTCAACCACCAGTCAACAAAATGATGGACGTACCAAAACCCGTCTGCGTCGATGGTGGCAATGCGGCTGTCCCCGTATCTGCTTCGTTTTTGAGTAATTTAATGGGCTTTCTGAAGAAAAAGGGGTAGTTATGGAAATTATGAATTTAGTGGTCACAGGGACTGTCGGTGCGGGTAAAACCACCTTCATTCGGTCTGTGAGTGAAATCGAAGTCGTCGATACCGACCGCAAAGCAACTGATGATGTCGCCAACCTCAAGCAAAATACCACTGTCTCAATGGACTTTGGGACGCTGCAATTTGGCGATGAGATGGCTCTACACATCTATGGCACCCCAGGTCAAACCAGATTTGATTTTATGTGGGAAATCTTGATCGAACGCGCTCATGCCTATGTCTTGCTGATTGCCGCACACCGTCCCAGTGAATTTCATCACGCTCGTCGGATCATGAACTTCATGAATCGCCAAGCAAACATTCCGATGATTATCGGACTGACCCACAGTGACTGTGAAGGTGCCTGGAGCAGCGAAGATATCGCCTTAGCCCTGGGATATCAAGAAATCACCCAACAACCACCCATCGTCCTCGTAGATGCCAACGATGGTGAATCAGTCGCCATCGCCCTAGTTGCTCTAGTGCAGCACTATATGGAAATCACTGCCAAGGCTGAAGTGGCGGTTTAGTGGATAGTGAATAGTGGATAGTAAATGGTGAGCAGTGCCTACACTCCCCACACTCCCCACACCCCCGTATCCCCACACCCCCGTACCCCACGCCCCCGTACCCCCATGTCCCTCACTGGCTGTCTGGCAGAATATTCATTAGTCGAGATTTTTAATTTCGTCCAGGATGGTAATAAAACTGGCGTACTATCGATCGAACCAGATCGCTGTATGAGTCGATATCTCGATAATGCCTATACTATTTCCTTCCAAACCGGACGAATTATGTCGGTGAATACTGGACATAAAGGGCTGCTCAAGATGATCGCCCAGCGACAGTGGCTATCGGCGGAACAGATTACTGGGCTGTCATTTCATGCGAGTAAAATCGGTCAACCACTAGGCACACATCTCAAGTCGTGCAACCTGCTGGATGCCGAGCAACTTGGGTTACTATTCGACGCTCAAGTAGTGGCGGGTATCTGCACATTATTTGACGAACATCATTGTGGACGGTTTAATTTCGATCCACAAGCACAGTTAGTCCTCAAAGACATGACTGGAATTAGCTTACCCGCCAAGGAAGTATCTCTGCTGGGGCTGAGAATGCTCCGCGATTGGAGCAGATTAACTGCCAAATTACCCCTGTCAACATCTGGACTACTGCGATTTACGGCTTCAGCCCCGACACTGCGATTGGATACCTCAGAATCCAAAGTCTGGAATCTGGCTCTGGGAGGGCTATCGATCGCTAAAATCGCGGCACAGGTGAATTTACCTGTCGAAAAAGTTCAACAAATTGGCTTCCGACTAATCGCGATTGGCTTGGTAGAGAATGTATCTGTAGATCCACCCCAACCAGTCGTCGATAAGATGATGGAGCTACCGAAACTGGTGGTAACTAATCGTGAGAATGAGATTGCGCCAGTGTCTGCTTCGTTTTTAACTAGATTGATGGGCTTTCTCAAGCAGAAGAATTGACTTATCGCATTCTAAAAATACTATTGCTTAGTGTGGATCTAGGGTACCCATTAAGGGCACCCCTACAAGTTATCTGTAGGGGTGCCCTGTCTTGTCTTGACGCACACAACTGGGAGGAAACCTCCCAGTCGATGCGTCGCTGTCTCACCTTTTTTGACGGGGAACCCGTCCAAAGGTGAGCCGATGTCTTGTCGTTTTCTTATGTAGGGGGAACCCCCGCATAAAAACGCCGCTTAATGGGTACC
>JANXVE010000043.1 GCA_025351825.1 Chamaesiphon sp. 341R_metabat_111
AAGAATCCTCGGTACCGTTCGGGCATTTTCCAGATCTTCACCCCTAGTTTTAGCTAACAATTGAACCGATCGAACCGACTTAGTTAGTCATAATCTGTAATCTTATTGCCTAAATATTGTGCTTGCACTCGATCGATCCCATCCGAGCGATCGTCGTGCGGTGGTAATCGATCGCATCATGTCTGTAACTTTTTGAATTTAATTTGAAACTAATGGCTAAATCTACATCTGCAAAGAACAATGTGATTAGTTCGAGATTTACTAACGAACAGTTGGATCGGATTGCGGCACGAGCGAATGCACTAGGCATGACTCGCACGGCATATATCGAGATGAGTGCCAACGCTCATCAGAGTGCGCCTGCGAGTACCACGATCTCGGTTGTCGATCCTGCCAAGATTCTCATCCATAAAGAACTCAGACAGCAGAGTCATCATCTCGATCGCATTGCCAAGGGGATTAACACGGCCAACCTGACAGAGAGTACATTTAACAACTATCAACGGTTGCTGTCCGAAATTAGAGACGAACTAGCTAAGTTAGGAGCCAAGTTATGATTAGTCGCACGACACATGGCAGCAACTTTAAAGGACTGCTCGATTACTTACTCAATCCTGCAAAACGACCAGAAATTATCGCTAACTATATGTTCGGGGACAATCCTACCGACTTGGCGCAGGAATTTAATGAGGTTGCCAGCCTCCGACCCACGACCAAACTACCCGTGCGGCATATCTCCTTGTCCTTTGCCCCTGGGGATGTCGTAGATCGTCTCGATCGGGAATCGATCGTCAATCGAGTCATGACGCACATGGGTTACGATGACTGCCAATTTATCGCCATCGCCCACCACCGCGACGATCCAGGACACGATCTGCCCCACGACCACGACCATCTCCATATCGTGGTGAATGCCGTCAATGTCTACGGTCAAAGAGTTGCCGATAGTTGGGATAGGTTTAAGATTCAGCCGATGCTCAGGGAGATCGAGCGCGATTTTGGTTTGCAGCCAGTCAAAAATTCCTGGGAGCTAAAGCAGGAAAAGATTCATAAGCTAAATCCAGACCTAGAGATTTCTCAACTAGTCGATCGATCCCTGGTGAACTGCCCCAATCTGGAGACTTGGATCGATCGCTTGCAGGAGTCCCAAATCGATGTCCGGTTTGCGCTACGGAAAGATCGTAAGGTAAATGGCATCACTTATCTCCAAGCTGGTAAGGCATGTAAGGGCAGCGAGATTGGGATAAGTTGGAATATGGTGGAGCAACGAGTCCCAATCACCCCCGATAACCTCCCCCTAATTTTGGCGGCTAATGCTAAAAGCCAGGAGCATCGGATGGATCTGGGGGCGATCGAGCGACAGAACTTCGATCGGGTGGTGATGATGGCAAATATGGCATTAAAGGGGCGCGAACGGGTCAAAACCGGACGACTCGACCTCAAGCGGGATGATGGCATACTCACGGCTTACCGAATGCGTCCGCATCGCCAAATCTTTAAGGCGATCGAGACCGAAAGAGGGTGGGAACCTGTGGGGTGTCCCAATATCGATCGCACAGATCTCAATTTGCTCGTGAAACTATCCGGCTACAAGTATGAGCTAGCCCCAATCCCCGACAAGTTTGGGTCGCTACTCTCTGGCGAACAGCTCGAACCCCAGGCATCCGTCAAGCTGGCTAAAGATCCCCATGCAGAAGCTAACAATGATATGGAGAGATCGCCAGATCTAGCACAGTCATATAGTATCCCCGTAACTTTGACGCAAATCATCGACCTCAAGAATTACTATGTCAAGTCTCTTGAAGGACGCACCAAGCCAGAGAGCGTTGATGCCCAAGCGAAGTTTGACATCTATAAATTCCAACTATCTCAGCATGGCAAGGCGGTAACTGGCGATCCAAATCTCAAGCTGACAAGCGAGTTTTTTAAGACCTTTAAGTCTCCGCAGGTGACTCTCTCTGTTGCGGATCGAGCAAACTTAGACACAGCTTTGGCGTTTGCGACTGAACAGGCACAAATCGCTTTTGAAATCGCCCAAGCATCTTCCCTAGAACCCAAACAACGCAGCCGTGGATTTTCGAGATGATATAATTAATGCACACAAGCGATCCTTCTCATCGAAAAATATGAATGTAAAATCGGCTGCTCGTGGCATCATTTCTAAGTCGAATGTTTATGAGGTTGGCATTAATGAAGAAGAGTTCTCAGCCAATGTGATTGAAAGTCCCAAAATCAATGGATTGTACTTGGGCTGGATACGGAAAGATACTCACAGATGGGAGCCTTTAGCTAAATTAACGATCGTTGAAGGTGGATATATAGCTCAATATACTAGCAATCATGAGGAAATATCAGCCCTGTATCCAGGCTATAAGGATCTCTTGATCTGGTCGGAGCTAAATGTTGTAAATCGAGATTTTCCCCATATCTTTCGGAATAGAATGCCCCTGTTACGAAATGACGTGAAAAAGCATTGTGAATTTCTTAAATTAGACTATCCCCAGATCGATAAAATAGCCTACGTCAGTCGATATGGAGGAAGAATCTGTGGCGACCAATTTAGTATTTGTCCGCTCACCGAACCTGATGCGACAGATAACTATATTTTCTACTGTACTTTAAATGATGTAGAACAAAGAGTAGAACCTAAGCAAATCTGGCAGCAAATTAGAGATCGAGCAGGAAACTTTCAACTGTTTAAAGATGAAGATAAATTTTGCCTGGAGTTTGAAGGCACGATCCTTGGACATCTTGAAAACTATTTCGGACTCATTGATGGCGAAATAAATAAGATTGAAATCATCAATTTTTCCGATCCTGAAGACTGGCAGGGATATGGAATACTGCTAAGAATTGTTGTTAATAGCGAGAATGCTTACGATCACAAGCTTTTCTCATCTATTTAGATTACTTTAAATGTCAGAACAATATCAGATTATTACGGTTAGTCTTAAAACTCTCAGTGAAAGTGAAAGATATCAAGGTGGAGCTGAAGAAAAATATAAAATACCTTGGAGCCAGACAGATCTAACTCGCGAACAAATAGCTATCTTCAAGATTGATAATGAACCCAGTGAACTAAGTCGGGTGTGGATCGAAAAGCTCGGAGCCGAACTCGCAATCGTGATGGGATTGCCTACGGCTACTTATGAGATGTGCCAAACAGAGCAAGATCTTCGAGCGATTCTTTCTCCTAGTTATATGAAGCTGGAAGCGCAAGAGCGATCGGGTATGACCTTGATGCAAGAAGTGCTCGCCGACAACGAACGACTGTACACAATCGAGAATGTTCTGGCTGTATTCGATCGCCTGGATATCGGGTTGCCTTCTGAATATAACGCGCCCTCAGAAATTAGCACGGCAGAGGATTTATTTGTTGGATATTTACTTCATGACTACTGGATCGATAATCCCGACCGCCACGACCGTAACTGGGGGATTCAAGTCGATTTAAATGGAAATAAAGAACTCTTACCAAACTATGATTATGGACGTGCTTTAGTCGATTTCCCACTGACAAATAATCGGTTTGAGATATTTGCCGAACGACTCGGACAAGTAAGGACTTGCGCTTTTGTTAATAATAGTGGCAATAAAATTAGAATGGATGAAATGGTTCAATTACTGACCAAAATAAATCCAGATGCTACGAAATATTGGATCGAACGAATCGCCCAAGTGGGGCAAGAACGATTAAATGCTATCTTCGATTGTTTTCCTGCAAATTCGGCAAGTCCAGCAAGAATTGAATTTGCGAAGGTATTTGTCAATTACAATTCCGCAGCCTTGTTACGGTTACGGCAATTTCGGCTGTAACTGGCTGCCTTCGGGCATAACTGGTACATGCGATGATGGTGGATTGCCGCCGCGCATTCTCGCCGCAAGTACTGTGGTTTTTAGTGGCTATCGATAGCCAATGGCGAGGATTCCGCTCTGGCAATCTAAATTAGGGGTGAAATAGTTCATTGATACTCAATTTGACGATCGTCACCAACAGTCGTTTGGATGAATCCACCCCAGGCAAGTAAGCAGCCCCATGTTTCGAGCGCAACTCCTGACAGAGCTATACCCAATAGTCGTTGCTAATTCATCGACAGAATAAGTGGCTGCACTCATGTCTTTTTAAAGTTTCTATTAATTGTCGAACTAAGTAATTCCTAATTTCTGTATTTGATGTAAGTCGATAGTACGATCTAAAACAATCGATCTTAGTTGATTGGCTGAGATCGATTGTCTTTGGTATTGGCTAATACTTATTTCCACCTCGTCCTGAAGGACTGCTCCGATCGGATTTGGTTGGTGGAGTTGAAATTTTAGCCAAAACTTGAGTACCGACAATTTTAGCGGAGTAGGCAGTGAGGGGTTTGGTTGCTGGCCCATTTAATACCGCTCCATCGGCATCAAAATTAGAGTCATGACAGGGACAAGTATATTTCTTCTCCCCAGCCACCCATTTGACATCGCAACCTTGATGCGTACATTTAGGATTGACCGCAATCAATTGTTTGGGATTAGCGGGATTGCGGACGAGTGCGACTTCTTTGGTTTGCAAATAACCATTTTTATCTAAATCACTTACCGAACCGATAACTGTAAAACCTTCAGGCTTTTTCTGCGCGGTTGCTTTGGGGCTATTTTTATCATCGATACCTAAAGCATCATCATCAGCTATTTTTGCCGTTGCCTTTGGCAAATTAAAGACTGTGAGAATTGCTGGAAAAATACTAGAGATCGAAGCAATACTGAAATACGCAAGAAATGAGCGACGTTTGAACATGATTTTAAGATTATCAAAAACGATTGTCTACTAAGCTAGGCTGAATATATTCAGCCCTAAGCCAGTGCATTGAAATCTCTTGTGGTGAATCTTCAGTCAAATTTAAAGCGGCAAAATAGCTTGCTCTCTGTGATGGATATAGTTCGATATGTCGGTATGCTAACATCACATAATCCAGATTTAATTGTAGATGATTCATATTTTAAAGGTGAAGTAAGATTTAAACTTATCGCTTGATTTTTTGACTATGGTGAGGCGGTAAAGATTTAATTAATGCATCGACCTCATCTGGATCGAGATCTTCAAGCGAACGCCCCCTTAATGATTTCTGCCAGTTAACCTTTAACTTTTTAAGCTGTTTGAGTAGACCGATCGTAACGTTCTCTTTTTCGTAGCGATCTTCACTTCGCTTGAGGCTCTGTAATAGCCAGACAAAACTCAATCCGAGTAAAATTAGTGTGGGCATAAATCTGATTGACTCTGGGAGAATTTGAAGACTGGGCCGCAGAATGAAAGTAAAGAAAGTATTGAAAGATAGAAACACCCAGAAACTATAACAATGGTGGCGAACCTCGGTAATGTCTGTGGTTTTGCCCTGACTATCTAGATAAAAACGATAGACTCGTTCGGTCGATTGTCCGGCGTAATAACTAATCGACGCGCAGATAATCAGCGTTAAGGGAGCTGCCACAATTTTCGGAATATCGATCGTGTGACCTGCGATGTAAAAGCCCGGACCGAGCAGGCTACTGAGTTGGTTGGGGTCGTGACTCCATGCCCCAGAAAAGTAATAATCCCAACTGCCCGCATACAGGTATTGATAGACGAAGAATCCCACCATCAAGCCAAAGTAACCATAGAACAGTAGCTCCCGATCCGATTTTTTAGCATGTTCCCAGTAGTTGAGTTGCACGTCGATATCGATGCAAGCGACCTGACAGCCGACACAGCCGCTTTTTTCGCCGACCTTGGGATCGATCGTCCGACACATCGATTGCGTCAGCTTTGCCGAATCTAGATGGGCATCGGTGCTGACTAAGCCGCGCGTTCCCGTGAAAAATACCTGGACTGGAGCCATCGGACAGAAATATTGACACCAGGATTTGCCTTTGAACAGATAGCCGACTACGATTGATGCGGATACAGTGGCTAATAGAAAGATTCCCATCCCCAAGCCACTACCATTGGCAAATAGCAGTCGAATATTTAGACCCAGATAGAACAGCAGCAATTGTAGATATAAATAGTTGCGCCCCAACCAGGACTCTTTAGTCACCGCTGCTGGCTCATACTTGACACTGCCGCTAATCGGATTAACTTTCTTGATTTTGCGTCCGCGTCCCAACGAGCGAGGAATCTGGGAGAAGAAAGACAACGGACAAATCCGCCGCCAAGTATCGTGTCCGCCGACTGTTAGGATGATGATACTGGAGGGGACGACCATCCCCCAGAAAATGCGTGGAGCCAACACGTAGGACACCTGCTGCAAGCACTCACCCTGAACCAGTACGCAAACGCTCGGATCGATGTGAAATGGACTATCTAAATTGTCTGGGTGAGTCAACCATCGGGAAACTGGATCGTAGAAGCTCAACAGAATTAGCAGCGACCAACTGAGTGCTAACACCTTGCGAAACCTGCCAATTTGTTGCTCGGAAAATTTGTTAATCATCGATTTTAGTTTAGCTGAGGGTGATTTGGCAAACTAGATTTTTGATGCCCTTACTTTTTGCGCCAGCCTTTTTAACGCAAGCCCGTACCGAGCGATTGCCTGACTTGAAAGTTTGGTAAAGTAGCCTCCCGTCAGGGGTTGCTAGCCACTCTAGGATCTCCCCATCCCCCAATCTGGCGATTCGCAGTTGATTGGGGAATAGGATGAAGACAGAAATCAATGTACTCAGCGTCAGCCCGACCGAGACTCCAATCGCCCCAAATCCCCATTGATGTAGCCGACTCGCTCCCGATTGTCCGATTAACCGTTTAGTCGCGGTTTCGATCGTCTTGGCAGCTTCGGCAGACCGCGCTTGCCCTTGGTCTTGTTGCTGGTAGAGGATTTTAATCATTGCCTCATCCCGCTTGTCCTGTTTCAACTGAATTTGTTCGACCGTATCATCAAGCAGCTTGGGCATGGCAACCGCAATACTGTCGAGTGATTCAGCGATTCTAGCTGCATGAGCGTAAGTTCCGGCAACCTCCAGAGCTTCATCGTCTAGCCCCATCCCTCGCTGCTCCATGAGTTTGTGTACTACAGCCTTAAATTCATCCGGTTTAATTTGCGCTCTTAACTTCTCGATCGCTTGTGGCTCTTGACTCTTTTCGGTTCGGCTGATGTTCACCATTTTTTAACTTGAATAACTTGCGGTGTTGTATTCACTAGTTCGCTGATTATCTCGACTTGTTGCGGCTCTTTTTGGTCGAGCTGCACAATAGCGATCGCACAAAATGTATTTTGTTTCGTACACATCACCTGAAGCTTTCTCTACCAGCGATAATGCCAAATTACTACGTCCGACTCGATCTTTTTCGATGATTTCTACTAGTGCTTTTGATAATTGTCTCTCACCAGATGGAACTATTTTACAGCTATTAATTCCGAATAATAATAACGTTGATGATATTGCTTGCGGGGAGCTTTTCATTGATTTTAAGGCCTAGCTGTGATTCGATAAGATTGATTGTGTTTGTCGATCTAGACAAATCCCTTTTGCAAATTTCGATGATGTTTGAGACGGTTCTAGGGCAAACTCCAATCTGTTTAGCAACCTCATTAAAGCTCATCCCTTGTCGCTCACATCTGAGAATCAGATCGATATATTCTGGCGTTAGATGACGATTGTGATAGACAGTACCAGTTAGTTCTGAGAAAGATTTGTGACAGCTACTACAAAAATAACGTTGGTACTTGCCCTGTCCTCTGTTTGTTTTACCTCGCTTGTGAGTTTTGCTATGACCACAATGTATACACTGCATAATAATTAATTTGGATGAGGGATTGAGGCATAAATATCAAGGTGGCGATCTGGTAAGAATTTGCGTTTGCCGGAACTCGCTGGATCGGCCTTATCGACGAGCATATTGCGGATTTCGTGGATTTTCTTCTTGTCGCGTTTATACATCGAATTGAACGCTAGCGTCGTCTCGATCAGATCGTCGATCGTCACCGTCACCGTTTGACGTTCGCGGTGAACTCTGGCAATCGTATCTTGGACGACTTGCTGAATTTCTGCGCCGATAAATTCAATCGAGCTATCGGCGAGGTATTGCCAATCTTGTGGGGAGAAGACCGGATCGTCTGGATTGGCAAACCGCTTGTCATAGCGTTTGAGAAATAGTCTAAATAGCTCTACACGTTGTCCTTCATCGGGTGAATCGATAAAGAACGTTCGGTCGAACCGCCCCGAACGGGTCATCTCGATCGGCACTTCTGCCATCCGGTTCAATGTCCCAATCACGACTACTTTGGCACGTTTGTCGTTAAGCCAAGTCAGGAATGTTGCCAGAATCCGTCGATCGATTCCCGCTCCAAATAATTTCTCAATCTCATCGACAAACAGGATACATGGAGCGCAGCTTTCGATGGTGGCGAGTAGTTTGGGTAGAGCCAAACCTCCACCTTCAATCACGTAATCGATACTGAGCGCGAACAGTGGATAACCCAAGCTGGCTGAGATTGCCCGCGCTGAAAATGTTTTTCCCGTTCCTGGTACACCTGCTAACATCACGCCTTTGGGATAGGGCAAACCGATGGATTCAGCAGCGGCACTAAGCCTGTACTCTAAATCCTCAACCCACCTCACCAACAGATCCAAGCCGCCAATTTCGATGTGCTGGGGTGGTGATTCGTACCTAATACCCTTGAGTGCTAGCCGTTTCGAGCGAAATTGTTCGACTTGAGTATGAGGGTCGCGGTGGGGGTCGATTTTCCGCAAGCACCCCTCTAAGTCCGAATGGGATAGACCCATAGACAACCGGATTAAGCGATCGTCCTGGGGGAGTAGATATTTGCCTAATAACTCGTGAATTTCAGCTCCACTGGGTAATTCGACAATCCGTTCTTCAACCAGAAACCCCAATGCTGCGGGAATGGGAGTCAAGTCGGTTTGAATCATGTATATACTTGTGGGTCGATCGAACTCTGTGAAATAGAGCGATCTCAATCGGTCGTAAACGATTTGCTGCTCCATCCGATCCAGACAAGCCAGGGCGGTCAGATAATCTGCCCAAACGTGGGTACTACAATCTGCTGACACCAGATCGAGGGGTTGAATTAGTCTGTCTAAATCGCTGAGTTGTTCTGGACTTTGGGCGACCGTCCATGTCGTTGCATTCTCAATTCCTAACCGAAGCGTTACTGCCGCTGCGTCGATGGGGTCGCAACGGAGGACGATAATTTCAATTTGATGTGATTTACATGCCAACACTTTTGGTTTGACTCCGTTGTTGCGTAGATGGTTCTGGTTTGCTCTGTTTCTGCTGTGCGGCGATCTGTGCTTGTTCGGCAGCAAATGTATTCGCCGCCTCTAAGTTGGCGCGATCTGCGGGTGCTAAATCGATCGCATCGGATTGGAAGGTCTTAAAAAACTTGTTGGTCATCTTGAGGTCAGGATCGCCAGTTACCACCTTGCCATGCTGAGATAGTTGGAACTTATAGCGATCGAAGTTGGCGACAGCTTCAATGCTTTCTGGTTTGGCTCGTCCTTCGGGGGACTTAGTGTAAAAGTTTTTGAGGTTGATTAACTCTTTAAGGCCCACTCCAGGTTTAGAACCATTCGGTGATTCGTCTGTAGTTGGAGCCTTTACCCCTGCCGGAGGTGATTGCCCAGCCACGGAAGAGAGCGGGTCGGGTTGGTTATTTACGGCTGGTGTAGGGGCAACAATCGGGGCTTTGCCTGGAACCTCCTTTGCCAGTCCTGTATTCTTCACAAATTGGCTGACGGCGGCATAGCGAGGAGCCGTGTATTCTTTACTGAGAATGACATTTCCTCGCTCGTCCATCTTTCCCAGGACGACTGGCTCTGGCGCATCTACCTCGTACATTTTAATTTGGACGATCCCGTCGCCCTCTCGCCCTAGAATTGGCTCGGCTGTGATGGTCGAGCCATTATCGAGTTCGACTTTGCCATCGCGGTCGAGAGTATCTTTTAGCCCCTGTAAAGCCTCCACCTTGTCTTTGTTGGCGGTCGCGGCGGGTGTTTCTGGCGAAGATCGCGCCATCGACGAACCCTTGGTCATCCTTTCAAATTGGCGGTCTGGTGGTTCGATGCCAGTCGTGCGTGTGACCTCTAATTCTTTTCTGAGTGATTGCTCGTTGCGGACGATCGATGTCGCCCGTTGTTGCAAATCATGAATCGAGTTAACAATCGGTATATTGTGGTTGGCTTTAAGGGACTTTCAAGTAAAAAATCATTCCAGCTTTAATTCTGGGCGGTAGAGAATATCCACAAACCATTTACCAAGATCAAGTTGCTTCTCTTGTACTGTTAAACAAGTTAATCGTTGAATTTGACTCTCCACCTCAGCCA
>JANXVE010000109.1 GCA_025351825.1 Chamaesiphon sp. 341R_metabat_111
CGATCGAATTTCCTCTCACACCCCATGCAATCCCCCACACTCGACACCCAACATCCGCCAGAACCGAAACTCATTGATGCTTGCGTGCATTGCGGGTTTTGCCTCTCGACTTGCCCTAGTTATCGCGTATTAGGGACAGAGATGGATTCGCCACGGGGGAGAGTCTACATGATGGATGCCCTGAATGAGGGCAAAATCGAACTCACACCTGCGGTTGTCAGTCATTTCGATAGTTGCCTCGGTTGCTTGGCTTGTACCACCACCTGCCCGTCAGGGGTGCAGTACGATAAACTCATTACGTCGATGCGATCGCAAATTGCCCGCAATCATCCCCGCCCACTCGTCGAACGGCTGTATCGCCAATTTATTTTTGGTTTATTTCCTTATCCCAATCGGCTGCGGTTGCTACTGATTCCGCTATTTGTTTATCAAAAACTGGGCTTGCAGAAACTCGTCAGACAGACAGGGATAGTTGAAAAGATCTCACCTCACTTAGCGGGGATGGAAGCAAATTTACCTGAATTATCCCTAAGTACATTTCAAGATACTCTGCCCGAATTAGTTCCGGCGCAAGGTGTGCAAAGATATCGGGTTGGGATGATTTTAGGTTGTGTGCAGAAATTGTTTTTCGATCGTGTCAATCAAGCTACAGTCAGAGTGCTGACAGCCAATGGCTGTGAAATAGTCATCCCCCCAGCCCAGGGTTGTTGTGCTGCCTTACCACATCATCAGGGGGAGGAAGAGCAAGCAAAAACGCTTGCTCGACAGATGATCGATAGCTTTGCTCAGACGAATGTAGATGCAATCATTATCAATGCGGCTGGCTGTGGACACACCCTCAAAGAGTACGGAGAATTGCTCCAAGACGATCCAGATTATGCTCAATTAGCGATCGACTTTTCAGCTAAAGTGAGAGATATTCAGGAATTTCTAGCAGAGATTAAACTCACTACTCCACTATCACCAATCTCTGGCGAACAGCTCACCCTAGTTTATCAAGATGCCTGCCATTTATTGCACGGTCAAAAAATCAGCATCCAACCGCGCCAACTGCTCAAACAAATCCCCAATGTCACCCTCACAGAACCCCTAGATGCCGCATTATGTTGCGGGAGCGCAGGTGTCTATAATATGCTCCAGCCCGAAACAGCCAACGAACTAGGTACCCTCAAAGTCAAGAACCTAGTCAATACTGGAGCAACAATTATCGCCTCTGCTAATCCTGGCTGTACGCTCCAAATCGCCAAACATTTGGAGCTACAAGGACATCAGACTAAAATATTACACCCGATCGAGCTGTTAGATCTCTCGATTCGTGGCATCAAATTAGCCGATAGTAGTAATTGAGTCAAAGCATAGATCTAAGGGTACCCACAAGGGGCACCCCTACACAATTAACCTGTAGGGGTGCCCCTCGTGGGTACCCTGCTAAGGTTAGTACTAATATTTTTAGACTGGTGCAAGATGTGAATATTTAGATACAGCACTACTTATTTACCCTGAATAGTAGTGACGACTTTCCCTCTGAACACGATGTAGTTGTAAATATTGTAAAAAAGCATAATCGGAATCAATACGCCAACGAAAGTCAGCATAAATACCAAAGCACTTGGCGATGCAGCCGCTTGATAAATCGTGATTTGGGTAGGAATAACGTATGGAAATACGATCGATCCCAACCCGATAAAACTGAGTAAGAAAATCAGCAGTGTCCAGACAAATGGGGTACGTTCTTCTTCTCGATCGATGCTTCTAATCAATAGCCAAATCAACAACACACCTAAAATAGGAATAGTTGCAAAAATATAAACTAATGGCGCACTAAATAGGCGGGTTCGGGCTGCCTCATACACGATTGGAGTAACGATCGTAATTAATACCGCCCCGATAAATGTCGTAATCGCGGCTATTTTAGCAGTCCGAAAGTGAATTTTTTGTAGCTCACCTTCAGTTTTCAAAATTAAGTAAGTAGAGCCAATTAGGACATAGCCTTGAATCAGTGTCAGGGCAACTAATAACGATCGCCAATCCAGCCAATCCCAGGTAGAACCAATAAAGTGACCATTGACATCGACAGTAATCCCTTCAATCACACTACCGAGAGCAAAACCTTGGCCTAAAGCGGCAATAAAACTACCGATGCCAAAGGCATAGTTCCACAGTAATTTATTAGTAGAATGCTCCCGAAATTCAAATGCAACTGCCCGAAAGATTAGACCAAAAATCATGATGAAAATGGGCATATATAGCGCAGTTAAAATCGTGCCATAAGCTAATGGAAATGCTCCAAATAATGCACCAGCCATCACAACTAGCCAAGTCTCATTTGCATCCCAAATATTGCCTAAACTAGTCATCAAGATACTCCGCCGCTCTTCATCAGAGCTAGTCAGAGACAGAATCCCGACTCCCAGATCGAACCCATCTAGAATCACATATAGAAACAGAAATAGCCCCAAAATCACAAACCAAACTTCCGGTAGAAAATGTAGTAATGCTTCCATGAAATCTCCTTATTGCTGGGCTTCTACTGGTCGTCGATCGGGTACTAATTCTCCTGGTTCTGTATTTATAACAAACTGACCATCTAGGCCTGGTAATGGTAGCTCCAGATTCGGCCCTTCGCCAATAATTTTGCTAGCAAAATATAGGGTGGTAATTAGTAAGATTGAGTAGACTAATGTGAACAGAATTAGGGTGGTCAGGACATTACTAGCCGGAAGATTGGAGACACCATCTGCCGTGCGAATTTTGCCATAGAGTACCCACGGTTGTCGTCCCACACAGCGGACGATCCAGCCAGACTCGATCGCAATATAGCCCAAAGGTGCGGCAAAAACCCACGCTCGCAACAACCATTTTTGGCTACCAATTTCTGTGGGAGAGAGCTTGCCCCGATACCATTGCAAAGCACTCCAGAGCATCACGCCAACTAGCAAAAATCCAATCCCGATCATAATTCGGAAGGAGTAGTAAACTAGTCCTACCATCTTTGGTCGATCGTCCCGTGCCCACTCATTTAGTCCTGGTACTGGAACCGTTAGATTCTTGCGAAACTCTAGGATATAGCCCAATCCATTGGGGACAGTGAGTTCCCAGGAGTTACGATTGTTAGCCTCGTCGGGGATTGCCAGGAGACTCCAGTCAGCAGGCTGACCAGCGGGACTACTTTCCCACTTTGATTCCATTGCCGCAAGTTTCGTCGGCTGATACTTTGCCACCTGTTCGGCACTGAGATGCCCGAGATAAATCTGGAGTGGTGCCACGGCAATTGCGGTTGCGATCGCAATTCTGAGTGACAGACTAAAAAAAGCTTGATGACGTTGCTTGAGAATATACCACGCGCTGATCCCCCCAATCAAAAACAGGGATGTTTCTAGGGTCGCTAAAAACATGTGAATCACGCTATTAATCATGAAGGGGTTGAGAATCGCCTCAAAGTAATCACTGACGACAAACTTACCATTGAGCATATCGCCGCCAGTGGGAGTCTGTAACCACGAGTTTGCGGATACAATCCAGAAGATCGATAGGTTAGCACCAAAAGCCACCATAATCGTCGCAAAGTAGTGAATGAGTGGCGATACTCGACCCCAACCAAACATCATAATCCCCAGAAAACCCGCTTCGAGCATAAAAGCCATCGAAGCTTCAAATCCCAAAACACTGCCAAAGAAATCACCAACGGCTTCTGAAAAAGGCCCCCAATTTGTACCGAACTGGAACTCCAGCGGTAGTCCCGTGGCGACCCCAATCCCAAAGTTCAATAAGAACAGCCTCGACCAAAACCGCACATGATAGTAGTAATTTGGCTGACGGGTTTTTATCCACAGCCCTTCCATAATTACTAAATAAATCGACATCCCAGTGGTCAGGACGGGCCACAGCATATGAAAAATAGCTGTCAAAGCAAACTGCATTCGAGTGAGGGCAACGGTATTGGAAAAAAAATCCATATCTGACCTGCTAACTAGTTTGTATTTTCGATCTGACTCTCTCTCATCATAGACAGTTTTGCTCGTAAAAGATTTGAGTAACCTTATCAAGAAAGTACTCTCGCCAAGGAAAAAAATCAGATCCAATTAAAGATCCAAAAATTCCATAGTCGATCGAATAATGTCGCTCTATCGATCGATAATCCCAAATAAACTGGCATCCAAAATACAAAACTAGCAGCAACACTAAAAATCGTAGTCAAACCAGCCACTTGCCACACTCTCGAACTACTTCGCAACCACGAATCGACAAACCAAGCTAACCCCATCATCGCAAATAATACCGCACCCATGTAGTGATAAATAAATAGGCAGCGCGTCACTCTCACCCAGGGTAATAAATTAGCAGCATAATTAACTACTACAAATATCGGCACACTGAGATAATTAATATCTAGATCTTGAACTGTTGGTAGAGCCTCTTTTTTGATGGTCAATTTGTTATCAATTAGACAGACATTTTTGATGATGAGCCAACCGCAGCCTAAAATTGCTGCAAGTGCAAACCACCATAAAACAGGATTGCCCATTGCGTGAACATCGTAATAATAGCCTGGTTGATACTCTTTAAAATAATAGGCAAGCGGACGCATTAATAGGGGCCAAGTATACCAGTTTGCACAGTAAGGATGAATTTCGGTACCATTACCAACTTTTTCATGGTAGTTGAGAATTGCCAATTGAACATCGATAAAATTCGGGCTGGGATTTTGAATGAGATGGGGAATCCACAATAAACTATAGGTGACAATCGGGGAAATTATTAAGTTCAGAACAACATGAGCTGTCCGAATCTTTGCTAACCGATCGAGTAGTGAATTAGTGTAAATTAAATCTGGATTACTAGATTTAACAATTCGCCATATTTTAGCTATTCCGATGAGTCCATAGACACCAATTAAAAATGAAAACCCATTCCATTTACAGGCAATTGATGCTCCAAACGATATCCCTGCACCCGCTATTAACAACTGGGAATATCCAATAGTTCTCTTAATAGCTGTTAATACTAATAACTGACCCAGCAACCCAAAGAAAATTAGAAAAATATTGTTTAAGGCATAGCGAGAATCAACCAAAAATAATCCGTCTAAACTAATAAATAAAGCAGCTAAGAAGGCATAGCTAATTCGCTGGATTAGCTGATAAGCTAATCCAGCAACTAGTGGCGGAATTAAGGAGCCAAACAATGCATTCATCCAGCGATAACTGAAAGTTGAATGTAACGAACTAGCGAGTGTATTTGTAGTGTCTTGACCGATAGGTAATCGATCGCCGATCCAAATCCCGATCGCAATCAGATATTGACTCAGTGGTGGATGAGAATTAAAGAATTTTGTATTTGTGAGATAGTTGTTCGCAAATTTAGCATAATAAACTTCATCAAAAACAAGCTCATTAAATCTGCCCAGTTCCCAAAACCTCAGCGATACTGAAATTACAAAAACAATAATTATGCCCCAGAGTGCCAGCTTTCGATTGCCGACTGTATCTAAATTCACGACCATTGATTTATTTAGATTCTAACTGCCAAGGTAGTTGACGGTATTTGAAATAGTAACCACCGCAACTAATTAAGATGATTAGGACTGCGCCAATTCCGAGGGGATTTGGCAGCCAAAATATGGCATCGAGATGATTTAGTTCACCAGGTTTTAGTTGCCACTGGACTCGATCTTTATTCAGTGCTTTTACACCGACAATATTTTTAGTCGCATCACTGTTGCTCACGCCCCAAGGACTTTGGAGACTGAAATTAAGATCCACAAAATTTTGCGCTGCAACAGCAGTTTGTGAATCGCTAGATTTCAGTAAACGCAGATCGATGTCATAGATCAATTGATTTCTGACTGCTACTAAAAGGTTGCTTTGATTTATTTGCATGTGAGCGTTAAACGTGGCTCGTCCCTGCTTTACTGGCGTGGGATTGAAGTATCGATCGATCTTCGAGACTAGTTCCCGAACATTATTAAATGGGATAACGATCTGGAATTCTCGATCGCTAATTCGCTCCATTTTACCTTCGGCTTCTTTCGTGCGTCGCTCGATGCTGACGATCCAGGTTTTGACAGCTTGCCTGTCGAAACTCTTTATTTGTTCGCCGAGTTGGATATGTTCGACAATCTCGCCATAGTTGAGACTAGAAAAATTCACACCAGTATCATACTTGACGCAACCGGATAAACCGATCGCAATGACACAAAATAAGATCGCCAATTGTCGATGAATTAGACTCAGACACCAATCGGTAAATCTAACCAGCTTATCTGCGGCAATGATAGTTCTCATAAAAATGTTTGGGAAGTCCCAGCCAGCTATTCCTGCGTCTAGTCTATCATGCTATAATCAGGGGCTTTGCCACCGCTAATCGACCCTGCTCTATGAAAGCCCAAACCATCGCCCGTGAGTTAGCTCTGCTAGCTCTACCCCAGTTATCAAAGGCACAGAAGAAGCTAGCGCAAGCACAACCGCGCGAATTGGAGTTGACGCTGGAAGAGATGATGGTCAAAGCAATCTCGACGCTCAGAGAGGAGACTCAAGAAGCCTTAGAAGCCGCCACAGCAGAGCTACAGCGCAGCAACGATCGACTACTAAACAGTCAAACTAGAGCTAGTGACATTGAGGGTGCTAGACTGATGACCACAGAGGCGATCGAATTGGTGCAAGCAGCCATCAATCGGCTGGGACATGCGGTAGAAATGCCAGAATTAATTAACAATTTCAATCGCCCTGATGTGCGTAACTATGCACTCCAACTATTGGTCAAAGCCACCGCAGAATCAGCCGAAATCGATACACTTCTGAGTAAAAGTATTGTAGATTGGCAGCTAGGTCGTTTACCAAAGATCGATCGAGATATTCTCAGACTTGCAGTAGCTGAAATCGTCTATCTAGGGTTGGAAGAAAGAATTGCCATCAACGAAGCAATTGAGCTAGCAAAGCGTTACAGCGATGACCAAGGACGGAAGTTAATCAATGGTGTTCTGCGACGAGTTACCGAGCAACTAAAGCCAGGTGTAAAAGTCGAAAGTTACGAGTAAACTTACATCTTGCCCCAATGCATAGAGACTATTACTAAGCGCAGATTTTAGGGTACCCGTAAAGGGCACCCTGGATCTACGGTTAGCACTCCCAACGCTCAACTCCCCGCTCCCCCTTTCTAAGCAAATAAAATAACTCACAACTCATCACCCATTATGGTTTTCGATTGGTTTCGTCGGAAGTTTGATCGACCTGAATCTGAATCTGAGGCAGTTACCGATACCGAGGAGATAACAGAACCTGTTGTCGAGGAAGAGGCAGAAATTGTTGTCGCAGCAGAGCCAGAAACAGCTAGCGCGGAAGTTGCGACTGATTATTTAGCTTGGGCAAAAGCAGCCTATCAAAATATTCAGCAACAGGAATTGGCGGCTGTCGCGGTAGTGGAACCAGAAGCGGAGCCAGTAACAGCAGCAACCATCGATGAGTCAGAAGTCGAGATAGCTAGCGCGACGATTGAACCAGATCTATCAGTATCTGACAGCGAACCTGAGCTAGTTGATGAGCCGGAAGACACCTCAGTAGCCGAACAGACTCTGCCGATTTGGGCACGAGATGACCGTCAGCAGCGATTGGAACAGCTCAAGGCTACGGCAATCGAAACCGAAGCACCAGGGTTACCAGCGGCGGATATCGAGCTAGATGATGATTTCCTCTGGTCGGCAAAAGTGCTAGCCGATCGAGGACGGACACCAGAGCAAGTATCATTAGACGAGATCAATTGGCTCAAAAAACTCCGCCAGGGGTTGGACAAAACTCGAAGAGGATTTGTCAATCAACTCAAAGCCCTGATTGGTCAAGGCCCACTCAACGCCGATGCGGTAGAATCGATCGAGACTTTATTACTTCAAGCTGATGTCGGGGTTGAAGCAACTGATTATGTGATTGAAACCTTGCAGGCAAAACTCCGCCAGGAATCTTTACCACCAGACGAAGCGGTGGCTTATCTCAAGCAGATCTTATGTGATTTACTCGACAAGCCGTTCCAATCGAATTACCGTGCTGAATTTTTACCTGCACGAGATGAACTGAATATCTGGCTGCTAGTTGGAGTCAATGGAGTTGGTAAAACTACTACTATTGGCAAACTCGCTCACATGACCAAATCATCGGGTTACAAATGTCTAATTGCGGCTGGAGATACCTTCCGCGCCGCCGCTGTCGAACAGGTAAAAGTTTGGGGAGATCGAAGTGGGATTGAAGTCATCGCCAATCCAGGTCAAAATACCGATCCCGCTGCCGTTGTTTATGACGCAATTAGTGCAGCCGTTGCGCGAGGAACTGAGTTACTACTCGTCGATACTGCCGGAAGATTGCAAAACAAAAAAAATCTGATGGATGAGTTGAGTAAAGTCCGCCGAATTATCGATAAACAAGCAAATGGTGCCCAAGTTGAATCTTTATTGGTACTTGATGCTACTCTAGGACAGAATGGCTTGCGTCAGGCTCAAGTATTTGCCGAAGCTGCTAAGTTAAGTGGCGTGGTATTGACGAAGCTCGATGGTACTGCCAAAGGTGGTGTTGCCCTAGCCGTAGTTCAGCAACTTGGTTTACCGATTCGGTTCATTGGTGCTGGCGAAGGAATCGAAGATTTACGACCATTTTCTAGCTATGAATTTGTCGAAGCGTTATTAAGTGGTTAGGCATTACCCCGTATGAATTATGAACCAAAAATTATGTCAGTACTTGCGCTCCAAGAATTGGTCACGCATCTCCATCGGCAACAGAAAAAAACCCACGAGCTACTGAGTAATTTGGGTTTCGCACTCCGAAGTTTCAAAAATCTGAATCAATTTTTAGAGCTAATTCCCCTGATGGTGACGCGAGTTACTGATGGTGAAGGTGGCGCAATTATTCTTTTCAAAAAAACTGGGCAGTTGCAAATTCAACAGTTGCATTGTCAAGGAGAAGGCAACTGCAACGATCTTCGTCAGCAGATTGAAAAATCAATTTTTCAAACGCTGACAGATGTATCTGAAGGCAAAGAAACTAGTTTTCATCCTGATTTTTGGGAGAAATTAGAGAGTAGAATTGAGCTAAGTATCGACTATCCAATTAAGGCTTTTAGAACTCCAATTCTATTGGGGGCTGGAGAACGCGGCAGGTTGTACGTGTTTTCCCGAAATCCCGATTATGAGTGGACAGACGATCGCCAGAAACTATTGCAATTAGTTGCCGATCAAACTGCCGTTGCGATTCATAATGACGAATTAACGGTAGAGTTACGTCGGAAAGAACGACTCGATCGAGAACTAGAAATCGGGGCTGAAATTCAAGAACGCTTACTACCTAAGAAATTTCCAGATATCCCTGGATTGGAAATAGCTGCTTGTTATCTCAATGCCAATCATGTTGGCGGAGATTATTATGATTTTATCCCAGCTAATTACGATCGAATTACTGACAAGCAAAGCAATCATAAAAATACCAATAAATGGAGCATCACAATTGGCGATGTGATGGGCAAAGGTGTCCCCGCTGGGCTAATTATGACCATGACACGGGGGATGCTCCGTGCGGAAGTCCTCAATGGTCATTCCCCCGCACGGATCCTCCAGCATCTAAACCGAGTGATGTTTGAAGATCTCGAAAATTCCAGTCGGTTTGTGACGTTATTTTATTCCGAATACGATCCTGTCACCAACATCCTCACCTACACCAACGCCGCTCACAATCCGCCCCTATACTGGCAAGCCGCTACAGATCGACTTTTGCAGCTCGATACCAAGGGCGCGTTGATTGGGCTAGAAGCTGACTCGCACTATGAGGAGGCTCAAGTTCAACTTCAACAGGGCGATACGATTATTTACTACACAGATGGCTTTACCGATGCCGCAAATCAGGATGGGGAAAGATTTAATGAGGAAAATCTCATTCAAACCGTCCATATCGCCTGTAAGCAGCAACCAACATCCCAAGCTATTCTCGACTTCATTGTTTCTACTCTCGATACCTTCACAGGTAACGATCGAGCCAATGGCGATGATATGACGATGGTGGTGATCAAAGTTGATAGTGGTTTAGTGATTTAGAAAAATACTCCCTTTCCAGTAACAAACTAGACATTCTAGACATTTAGGATGGTGGTGGATAATGGACAGTGAATAGTAAGTTACGGATGTCTATTTCTCGAATAGGAAGGGCGTAAGATAGATATTTCCTAAAGCCCAAAGCCCAAAGCCTAGCGCAGCTTAATGATCCACTCGCGTGCTTGCTGATAGCCGCCGAGATCTTGCTGCTGCTGAAATAATTTAGCAGCTCGATCGAAGTCTACCTTGGCACCAGAACGATCGCCAAGATCGTGTCGGCCAATAGCGCGGTTATAATAAGCATCCGCAAAGTTGCGATTGCAGCTAATCGCCCGATTGAAATCCCGAATCGATTGAGCTGGATTGCCAGCCATTGCGTTGACATTGCCCCGAGCATTGTAAGCATCAGCACTGTTTGGAGCAAGTTCGATCGCTCGATCGAAATCCTCGATTGCACCCCTAAGATCGTCGAGCATCGCTTTACTGAAACCACGATTGCTATAAGCCTCAACTCGATGCTTCACGGGAGCGGCTCCACCAATGGGATGGGTGTCGAGAAATTCGGTATAGTCAGCAATCGCACCAGGATAATCTTCCTGCTCCTGCTTTTTTGCCGCCTCCTCTAGCAAATTGAGGCTAGTCTGAATCGGAATAAGTTTCAACTGTTCGATCTGGACTTTGGGAGCATAACCCCAGGCAGATTCGACTCGACTCAGCTCAAACCCGCAAGTTAAGGCGATGAGCGTCACAGCCGCTTGAATAGATTTCATAGACTTCTATGTATTGAAGGCTCTTACCACATCTTAACTAATTTTGCGACGATCGCCATCCTCGATCGAACTCTCGATCGATCGTTCCGAGTTAATTTGGGGCAAAGATCGAGCAAAAGGTTGAGATCCATCATATAATATGATTAGCCGGATTAAGTACTTAACCTGGCTAAAAAACCGCTCACTGCCTACTGACGGTGAAGAGTGTCAAGTATTAACCGTCGCAACATTCGATCGATAAACCAATATAATTGTTAATATTGGTGAAGAATTTGCAACATACTGGGAAAGCGCAGCCGTTATGGGTCGATTAGGGGTTTTATTACTGAATTTGGGTGGGCCGGAGCAATTATCGGATGTGCGACCGTTCCTATTTAACCTGTTTGCCGACCCCGAAATCATTCGGATTCCGATTGCGGCACTCCAGAAGCCTCTAGCCTGGATCATTTCAACTTCACGCGCCAAAAAATCTCGAGCGAACTATCAGAAAATTGGGGGCGGCTCACCACTGCGACGGATTACCGAAGCGCAAGCACGAGCATTGGAGCGGCAATTGATCGCTCAGGGTGAAGATGCCAAGGTGTACATTGGGATGCGCTACTGGTACCCGTTTACCGAAGATGCCCTCGCTCGAATCAAAAATGATGGGATCGAGCAACTAGTAATTCTCCCCCTGTACCCTCAATTCTCAATTAGTACCAGCGGTTCCAGCTTTCGGCTGATCGAAAAAATCTGGAAAGAAAATCCCGAACTTCAGCCATCACAATATACCGTTGTTTCAGATTGGTATCAAGAGCCTGGTTATCTTCAAGCGATGACGGATTTGATCGGTGCAGAAATCGATAAATGCCCAAATCCCGATCGAGCGCACGTATTTTTCAGTGCTCACGGTGTCCCAGTCAGCTATATTCAAGAAGCTGGCGATCCGTACCAGTCAGAGATTGAGGACTGTACCAAGCTGATCATGCAGACACTAGGGCGCAAAAACGAGTATTCCCTTGCCTACCAAAGTAAAGTTGGGCCAGTGGAATGGCTGCAACCCTATACTGAGGATGCGATCGTCCAGTTGGCAAATCAGGGAGTTGACGAGCTAGTCGTCGTCCCAATCAGCTTTGTCTCCGAGCACATCGAAACCCTAGAGGAAATCGATATCGAATATCGAGAGATTGCTGAAGAAGCAGGCATTCATGTCTTCAACAGAGTGCCTGCACTGGACATCAACCCCGTTTTCATCCAGACCCTAGTCGATCTAGTCCTCAGAGCTGCCGCAGCACCTAGTCTGGATCTAGAGCGAGTCACCCAGATGAAGAAGAAAATCAAGATGTATCCCCAAGAAAAATGGGAGATGGGTCTAACCAACGCCGCCGAGGTCTGGAATGGTCGTCTGGCGATGCTGGGCTTTATTGGCGTGATTGTGGAGATCTTTACTGGACGAGGGCCATTACATCTGTTTGGAATACTCTAGGCTTCAGGCTTTAGGCTTCAGGTTTTAAGCTTCAGGTTTTAAGCTTTAGGGTTTAGGCTTCAGGTTTTAGTGGATGGTGAATTCGTACTATGCTCCCGTGCTCCCGTGCTCCCGTGCTCCCATGCTCCCACACTCCTCACACCCATGAACATCAAACGCTGGATTGCTAGGCGACAGGGGCAGTGGCAGGAATTTGAGGGATTGCTCCAGCGGGCGGAACAGCGGGGGATGAGGTCTTTGAGTGCGAAAGAAATTGGCACTCTAGCTAGCTTATATCGATCGGTTGCAGCAGATTTGGCGCGGGCAAATACCAATCAAATTGGTGAAACGATCGTTCAAGAACTACAGGCTTTGACTACTCGTGGCTATAGCCTAATTTATCGGGGTTCGCGGCGACAAGAATTACGCGATGCGATCGATTTTTATCGATGGGGATTGCCACAGGTATTGCGGGAGACTTGGGGGTACACCGCGATTGCGTTCGCGCTATTTCTAGTCGGTGCGCTGATTGCGTGGTGGTTTGCTTGGCAAGATGCGAGTTTTATGTCGCTGGTGGTACCGGAGAGTATGATTGAGAAGGTGCGCGATCGAGGTCAGCTCTGGATGGGGTCAATTTTGGGCACAGAACCCTTTGCAGCGACTAGTATCGCGATCAATAATCTGACAGTCGCTTTTCGGATGGTAGGCGGCGGAATTCTGGCTGGATTCTGGACGATTTACGCGCTGTTTTATAATGGGTTGTTAATTGGGGCTGTCGCTACATTAGTCGGACAAAATGGGTTAGCTTATCCATTTTGGGCATTTGTTTTTCCCCACGGTGCCTTAGAATTACCCGCGATTTTTATTGCAGGTGGTGCGGGGTTATTAATTGCGCGGGGACTGGTTTTTCCAGGTAGATATCGGCGGCGGGACGCGCTGCGGATCTATGGGCTACAGGCGGCGCAATTAGTGATGGGAATTTTCCCGATGTTGCTAATTGCGGGAGCGATTGAGGGTTTCTTTTCGCCGCAGGAAGTGATTCCTAGTCCAGTAAAATATTTGGCGGGGACTGGTTTATTTGTGTTGTTAATTCTTTATACGTTGCGTCAGGAACCCAAAACATAGCCATGCTTGAGATATCAAAAACCCGACTACTTCTAGAGCAGTCGGGCTGCATCCCGAGTAAATAGCTATCGACTACTTGCACTGAGCGTAGCCGTTCGCGTAGCGTCTCGAAGAGAAGTGTCAACTACCTAATCAGCCGTTGCGAGTTCGCTGTCGTTGCGATTGCGCTTGCGAGTTAGGAGATTGAAGAGTTGGATCCCAATCGCCTTGATTAGATTGCCTTCTAGTTCGTTGAACATCACCATGTTCATACTAAAAGCAGCATTAGCTTCATCGACAACCTCATCGAGCTTCGCTTCGGCGATGGGCAACTCGTTCATTGCCTGACGATAGTTTTTCTTAAAAACCTTCTCATCTGGAATTTGCTTAAACTCATAAAAAGCCGTACCCTCACCATCGGTAAGATTCATGGCATTTACCGCGATTTTCTTGAGAATTTGACCACCAGAGAGATCCCCTAAGTAGCGAGTGTAAAGGTGTGCTACCATCAGAGCGGGATCTCGATCGGCTACTTCATGAATTCGGGCGATATACTTCTTGGTAGCCTCAGAAGGAGCCACTTGTTCTTTCCAGTTAGCACCATAGTAGAAGGCTAAATCTTGCTCTAGCGCGGCTTTGCGATCGAGTTCGGGGAAAAATATTTTAGATAGAATCGGATCGTCAGTATGCTTGTGCATCTCCTCTTCCATCGCCGAATAGACAAAGTAGAGATTATTGACTAGCTTGCGATAGGATTTCTTCTCAACGGTTCCTTTGAGAAAACAGGCGATAAAACCCGTACCCTCAGCCATACTATGAGATTTTTTCGTACCCTCACGGAGTTTAGTAGCTAGATTAGAAGTCATTTTAATAAAGCGTCCGAATATATATATCAACTAATTCTGTTAGCTTAAGATAATTTGCTGAGAATTTCCATTAAGATTTATGACAAGCACTACAGGCTTGTCTCGATAGAATACCCGATTCAACTGCTTGGATTAACATTTCAATCGGTCACTTAGCATATCTTAATAATCATCGGACATCACCACATGACGACTATTCCAAAGCCATCTCAAAAAACACCTGAAAAGTTCAATACACTGCAAATTTTACGCGGTGGTTGGTATGCAACTTGGGGCATAAGCTTATTACTATTAATCGTAAGTATTCAAGGAGTTCGTTCCCAGCGAGATGCAATTAAGACAGTTGGTGATGATGCCGCTCCCAGCGTTTTGAACTCACAACGACTAAAAGATGCTTTTGCAGACATGGATGCAAGTTTGGCAAATGAACTGCTGTTGAAGCCAGGAGATAACGCTCGAGTACTAAAAGATTTTGAAAAAAATCGGGTGAAAATTGCCGAGAGATTAGTACTTGTCAGCAAGAATATTACCTATGCAGGTGAAGAGAAGCTGATTACAGCAATTCAGCTCAATAGTAGTGCCTATCTTTTGAAGTTACAAGCGGCAAGAGATACACACAAACGTGGCGAGATAGCTAACACTCTAAATATCTATCGTGAAGCAGCGAACTTAATGGATAACAATATTATCCAGCGAACAGAACAACTCAGCGAGCTAAATTCGGTCGAACTAGACAACACATATGCAAACCACAAATCTGAGAATGGTCGGATTAGTTTTGTAATTGCCATCGTTGGACTAGCCCAGATTGCTATGCTAGTTGCCATCCAAATATTCTTGTATCGGCGAATGCAGCGGATTCTAAATTTACCATTGCTGGGAGCTACGGTAGTCTCAGTTATCTTCTTAGGATATACCCTCAGTTCATTTGTCGGCGCAACTAATAATTTGAAAATCGCCAAAGAAGATGCCTTTGATTCTCTACATGCTTTGCGTCAGATGAGATCTTTTTCATACCAAGCTAATGCTGATGAGAGCCGTTATTTACTAGACAAGCTAAATGCAAGCCAGCACCAAAAATCATTTGACAATAAAATAGCTACAATTATCAAGATCGATCCAAATCAGTCAAATAAATCGATCGATAGTATTATTACTACTGTGGGTCGAGGAGATCGGGTTACTGGTTTGACTGGATTATTTGCAGATGAATTGAACAATCTTACCTTTGTTGGTGAACGAGAACTAGCGATCGATACGCTCAAAAAGTTCACTGCTTATTTAGCGATCGACAAGCAGATTCGTCAATTATACAGTAGTGGAAAAGTTGCTGAAGCGATCGCCTTGTGTATTGGCACAAACAAGGGTGAGTCAAATTGGGCATTTGATGAATACAAGGATGCCCAAACACGTTTAAATGCCCTAAATGAGAAACAATTTTATCTCAATATTAGAATTGGGCGCGATCGATTAGAATACTTTGAAATAATTGCAGCTACTGCACTGGGTGGTATTGCAATCCTAACATTATTAGGACTTAGACCAAGATTGGTGGAGTATTTGTAGACTCTAGAGAGCCTACGATTGTTGGCGGAGCCTTCCCATAGGGTAATCGTGGCGGTTTTAACCGCTGATGAATTCGGGGTCTGGATGGCTGGTATGATTACTGGTAGACGATTTTATCTGTCGATCGATAGCACCAGAATATAAAAGATATCTATGAAAATCTTATTTGTCGCGGCGGAAGCTGCACCGATTGCCAAAGTCGGGGGGATGGCGGATGTCGTCGGCGCGCTGCCCAAATTTCTGCGAAAAATGGGGCATGATGTGCGGATTTTCATGCCTTATTATGGCTCGTTGGTGGGGAAAGTAGATATTCCGATCGAGCCTGTATGGAATGGCTACGCGATGTTCAATCACTTCGCAGTTTATGAGACGGTGCTGCCAGGTACCGACGTACCTTTATACTTATTTGGACATCCTGTCTTCGATCCGCAGCGGATTTACGGCGGTGAGGATGAGGACTGGCGATTTACGTTTTTTGCCAATGGCGCGGCGGAGTTTTGCTGGAACTATTGGAAGCCAAATGTGCTCCACTGCCATGATTGGCATACGGGGATGTTGCCCGTGTGGATGCACCAAGATCCCGATATTAGTACGATCTTCACGATCCATAATCTCGCATATCAAGGGCCGTGGCGGTGGTATCTGGAGAAAATTACCTGGTGTCCGTGGTATATGCAAGGACATAATACTATGGCAGCAGCAGTCCAATTTGCCGATCGAGTCAATACAGTTTCGCCTACTTATGCCGATCAGATCAAGACGATCGAGTATGGTGAGAAGATTGAGGGATTATTATCGTTTATTAGCGGGCGACTATCAGGAATTGTGAATGGGATCGATACGGAAGTATACGATCCGGCGAATGATAAGGCTCTAGTTAAAACTTATACTACTAAAACGATCGCAGATCGGAGCGTCAACAAAGCTGCACTCCAAAAAGAAATCGGCTTGACGATCGATCCTGATGTCTTTACAGTCGGGATGGTGTCGCGATTGGTAGAGCAAAAGGGACTAGATTTGATGCTCCAGACACTCGATCGATTTCTTGCCTATACCAATGCTCAGTTCATCATTTTGGGCACAGGCGATCGCCAATATGAGAACCAACTGTGGGAACTAGCCTCGCGTTATCCAGGGCGAATGGCAACTTACCTGATGTACAACGAATCGCTATCGCGACGGATTTATGCTGGCTCTGATGCCTTCCTGATGCCCAGTCGATTTGAGCCTTGTGGCATCTCGCAGATGTTAGCCATGCGCTATGGCTGCGTCCCGATTGTCCGCCGCACTGGTGGATTGGTAGATACCGTCACCCACCACGATCCTCAGAATCAAAAGGGTACAGGCTATTGCTTCGATCGATATGAAGCCCTAGATCTCTACACTTGTATGGTACGCGCCTGGGAAAGCTTCAACTACAAGCCCCAATGGCAAGCTCTCCAGCAACGCGGCATGGAGACTGACTTTAGCTGGGACAAGTCAGCCAAAGCTTATGACGCGCTCTATACTTCTGTGATTGAAGAATAGAGCGGGAGAGGGGTAGATTAGGAGGGTAGATTAATATTAATACTGCTAACTATAATTTACCATCCACTCCTACCCTAAAATGACTTACCGCAACCCCACACCCACTGTTGATATCATTATTGAGCTAATCGATCTACCCCATCGCCCAATTATCTCGATCGAACGGCTCAATCCACCTCATGGCTGGGCATTACCTGGCGGCTTTGTAGATTATGGCGAGTCCTTGGAAACAGCCGCAATTAGAGAAGCAAAAGAAGAAGTTGGGCTAGATGTCCAGCTCCTCGAACAATTTCATGTCTATTCAGCACCCGATCGAGATCCCAGACAGCATACGATTAGTATTGTGTTTATCGCGACAGCAACTGGTACGCCGATCGCTCAAGATGATGCCAAAAGCGTCAAGATCTTCGCCCCCTGGGAAATTCCCCCCGAACTCTGCTTCGATCATGGTCAAATTCTCAAAGACTATCTAGAATATCGAAATTATCATCGTCGTCCAGGAATCAGGCTTTAGGCTTTAGAGTGTAGGTTGGGTTGAAGAATGAAACCCAACACACTAGTCACTCCCCCAGTCCCCCAGTCCCCCAGTCCCCCCGTCCCCACACTCCTTCCCAATGCTCAACCACCTCCTCAACTCCATAAACCTCCCCGCCGACTGGATTGGATGCCGGAAAGTACGGGAAGTGGGAATTGCTCGATCGGCACGAGACGGAATGCCGCAAAATAATAGCAAGAGTATTAGTGAAGGTGTGATGATCGAAGTCCTCGTTGATGGACAGATTGGTTATGGAGCGACGAATATTATTACGCCCAAGGGCGTTCAAACTGCGGCTACTGCTGCTTACAACCAAGCAATTGCTGCTAGTAAATATCGCAGCCACACCGTCACCACGACCCAGCGACCTAAAGTAGTGGGGCAATATGTATCCCCCACCGTTCAACCATTTAACACGCTCAATCCTGGCGAAATTAGCGATCGACTCAACCAGATTTGTCATGCCCTTAAGGTTGGTGAAAAAATCGTCCAGACTACAGCAAGTTTATCTACTCGCGAACTCGAAACCTGGTTTGTGAGTAGCAATGGCTCCGATGTCTATCAGAAATTCCTGCTGATGACGACAGATTATGCCGCTACCGCCCAGGATGGAGCCATTATCCAACGTCGGTGCGATCGAGGGGGACTAGCCAGATGCTATCAGGGCGGGATGGAACACTTTCTCACAGCCGATCTGTGGGAACGGGTGCAGCAAGTTGGCGAACAGGCACTAGAATTGCTCACCGCGATCGAATGTCCGTCCGAAACCACTACGCTAGTATTAGCACCGGATCAGCTATTACTACAAATCCACGAAAGCATCGGACATCCGCTGGAATTAGACCGAATTTTGGGCGATGAGCGCAACTATGCGGGGGGCAGCTTTGTCAAACCCACAGATTTTGGCAATCTCGCCTATGGTTCGCCCCTGATGAATATTACCTTCGATCCTACTGTACCTGGAGAGACGGCTAGCTATAGCTTTGATGATATCGGAGCTACTGCCACTAGAGAGTATCTGATTCGGGATGGGATCTTAGAGCGCGGAATCGGCAGCTTGGAGAGTCAAGATCGATCGGGATTGCCAGGAGTCGCCTGCGCCAGAGCTTGTAGCTGGAATCGTCCACCGATCGATCGGATGGCAAATATCAACCTCGAACCTGGGACTAGTAGCCTTGATGAGATTATCGGTGGGATCGATCGTGGGATTTACATGGAATCGAATAAATCTTGGTCGATCGATGACAGGCGACACAAGTTTCAGTTTAGCTGCGAATACGCCAAACTAATTGAAAATGGCAAACTTACCACCACTGTTCGTAATCCTAACTATCGCGGCATCACTCCCCAATTCTGGGGTAATCTAGCCGCAGTCGGCAATGCCAGTACCTGGGAAATGTACGGTTCACCCATCTGCGGCAAGGGTGAGCCAAATCAAGCCGTCTGGGTTGGGCACGGCGCACCCGTAGCAGCATTTACAGATATAGAAATCTTTAATTAATGGACTGTGAACGATCGTTAGGGACTATAGGGGCGTGGTCTTGTGCCCGCCCTGGATCTACGCTAATTACTAATATTCCGATCCCAAAAATTTAATTTGAACTCGCCCTACCCCACTAGCAGGATTGCACTACCCTAAAAACTGGAATCTCAAGTGAGCAACCTCTAAAATATAAATAGGAGTATTTAGGGCAAGTTATGACGGATCGATTAATTCGGGCAACAGCAGCAGGTGGCGGCATTCGGGCAGTAGCCGCGATCACCACCGACCTTACCGAAACAGCCAGAGTGCGGCATCGACTTTCTCCGGTCGCTACAGATGCATTGGGGCGGGCGATGGCGGCGGGATTACTACTCACATCAGGGATGAAAACCAAGTTTGCGCGGGTGAATCTTCGTATGAAGGGAGATGGCCCAATGGGTGGATTGATGGTTGATGCTGGCGTAGATGGCACCGTTCGGGGCTATGTCAATCACCCCCATACTGAAGTACCCCTCAACCCTGATGGTAGCCTAGATGTGGGTGGTGCGATCGGGCGCAAAGGTTTCGTCTATGTGTTTCGGGATCTAGGCTATGGTCGTCCCTACTCCAGTACGGTGGAATTAGTATCGGGGGAAGTTGGGGATGATGTAGCCAATTATCTGTTTAGCTCCGAGCAAACGCCTTCCGCGTTGGTATTAGGTGTGTCGATGGATAGTCAAAGCGTCCAGTCCGCTGGTGGCATCCTAATTCAAATCATGCCCAAGTCCGCCCAGGATGAATCACTGGTGACATTATTAGAATCCAGAGTCCTGGGGCTGCAAGGATTTACACCTTTATTGAAAGCAGGTAAGGATCTGCCAGAAATTTTAGAAGAACTACTAGGTGATTTGAGCTTAACTATTTTCCCTGACGAAAAGGAGCTAAAATTTGACTGCCCTTGTTCGGAACAACGGATGTTGGATGCACTCAAACTGCTGGGGAAAGCCGAGCTTGAGGATATGATCGTCACCGATAAAGGTGCTGAAGCTACCTGTGAATTTTGCGGGGAAGTCTACCATGTCAATGAGGAAAAGCTCGCTCGTCTAGTCGGCGAGTTACAGCCTCAAAATTAGAACTAGAATTAACACCCTAAAAGCTAGATGGTGGGCAGCGGAGAAGGGTACCCATGAAGGGCACCCCTACAGATAGCTGGTAGGGGTACCCTAAAATCTATGCTAATTACCAATATCTCTCCATTAGGACAGGTATGAATTAGCAATCTAATACCCAATATCTAGCGTCACGCCTGCTTCCACTTGCTGTTCACCGCCGACGATAGGAGTAGTTGCCGCATCACTGGCAATTTTCTGCCTCATCATACTTTCCATCATCGGAACTGGATTGGGGTTGGAGGTACTATTAATTTGGATACCGATGATTTCTCTCCGTTTGAGACTTAGGCTTTCTAATACCGTGTCGGCTTGGCGTTGAGCGTCTTGAGTTGCTTGTTTGAGGGCTTGGGTTTGAGCCGTAGCGATTGCTTTGTCGCTAGCAACAAAACTTACACCATCAATCCGACTAGCACCACTTTTAACAGCAGCATCCAAGATGGTACCCGCTCTGTCGGTTGCAACCCGAAAACTGATGCTATTGGTAGCTGTATATCCGACGATTTGCGGCTTACCGTTGCTGGGATAGGTATAGGTAGGATTGAGATTGATTCCAGTAGTCTGAAGCTTGTCTACCTGTTGTGATTTGAGGTAGTTCATCACCTGTGTCGAGCGTCTAGCGGCTTCCTGCTGGGCAGAAGTGGGAGTTTTGCCTGAAGATTCGATCGCTAGCCGAATTTGGCTGAGGGTGGTGGGAATAGTTACGATCCCTCTACCACTGGCGGTGAGGGTGCGAGTGGGTTTCTGCATTTGGGTATAGCCAGGAGCAATCCCAGCGAGGATTACCAAACTAGTTGTCAACAAAATCGATAAAGCTGGCTTGGCACTGGAGAGCGGATTTCGGGACTGGTTGATTTTAGGCATTCGGGGGATGTGTTCGTTGATGAGAGTTAGTTGTGATGACTGTCTCAAAACTAAACATGTTTCCCCTCCATAACTAATTGCTGAAATGTTTAGATCGTCTTTTTGATGGGCATACTAAGTAGAGAAGATAGTTAAATTATCTACGTAATTTTACTCGCAATATTGTAAACATTGCGATCCTTACCCGTAATGACTAGAGTTGTTGAAGCATTAAAAGATATTATCCAACAAGAACTATCAGGGCGATTAACTATCAAAGATCCATTAGATAGTTCGATCGCCTGGGAAGCCTATTTTGGAAATGGAAAGCTCCATTTTGCGACTAGTACTCTAGGGCAAAAAGAGCGATTAGCCTACATAATCAAGCAGCATCACGCCGATCTGAACTTGAATGAATTTGGAATGGGTCAATCCGATTACCAATTTATTTGTCATCAATGGCAATCGGGGAAATTATCTCTTCAACAAGTTCGTCATCTGGCATTTACTTGTACTCAAGAGGCTTTTGTCCACATTTTAGCAATGGGCAATGCTGAAATGGAGTTCAATCTTGACGGTCATTTAGACCCACTGCTTCTATCCGCTTCTGTCCAACAAGTAGTCAATCCTGCCAAAGAAACAATTTGGCAGTGGCAAAAAATTCGCCCACATCTTTCGTCACCACTAGTTAGAGTTTATCTCTCTAATGTTGATAGCTTGTATCAGCTCCTGTGGCAGCAACTGCAAAGCACAAAAGCGATCGAATCTTATCAATCTGCCCTGACTCAAAATCTCTGTATTTATAGTATTGCCAATCAACTAAATATTAGTGTCGAACAACTGAGTCATCTGTTGCTACCATTGATACGCAATCGCAGCGCACAGATTTCTGGATATGGTGAAAAACAAGATGAAGCACGCCCCCTAATTGCCTGTGTCGATGACAGCCAAACGGTTCAAAATAGTGTAAAAATAACGCTAGAATCTCATGGCTATGAAGTACTCGGTTTACTCAAACCCGCTCAAGCGATGACAAAATTAATTCGGACTCATCCGATGCTAATTTTGATGGATGTTACGATGCCAGATATTAATGGCTATGAGCTTTGCAAAATTTTGCGTAGATCTCCTAGTTTGAAAAATGTCCCAATTCTGATGCTCACCAGTCGCGATGGTATATTCGATCGAATCCAAGCAAAAATGGTCGGTGCAAATGACTATATGACTAAGCCCTTTACATCTATCGAACTTGTGAACATGGTCAATAAGCATGTATCTCAAGCTCTGGTAAATGTTTAGATAGTTGATAGTTGATAGCTAGATTTTTAGAATGAGAATTAAACCTCACTCTAAAACAATTCTCCTGGATGAAGAGGATTTAGACCCCTGATTTAACAAAAATTAGGTTTTAATGTTGGATAGATTTGAATTATTTAGCAGCTAACTTAGTTTGATTAGCCTGGAAAAAATCCAAGAGTTCCCGATTGACAATTTGGGGGACTTCTTGCTGAATCCAATGCCCACATTGAGGGATAAGTTTTAGTTTAAATGGTGCAGAAATTAATTTCTCTAGTCCTTCGGTAAGTTTATTGCTGAGGAAATTATCATCTTCACCCCAAAGTACTAGCGTCGGCACCGTAACTTGAAGTGGTGAGTTATTCCAGTTCTTCAACCAACTTTGTGGTGCGAGGAGATAGCGATAGTAATTGAGTGCAGCAGCCAAAACTCCAGGTTTCTCTAAAGCTTCTTGATAAATTTGATTATCTTCTGCGGTAAAAGCTCCCTTTCTGACAGCTTGCCCCCGAAAAACATTGAGGATAAAGTCTTTGAGATTTTGTTGAATCAGCCATTCTGGTACTCCAGGTACTTGAAATGCCAACATGTACCAACTCCGTCGCAATTGGTCGAGATTGCCGCCTAATTCTTGCACTAATCGTTGGGGATGGGGCGCGTTGAGAATTGCCAATCGATCGAGTATTTGCGGGCATTTTTGAGCCAAATGCCAAGCAATTATCCCACCCCAGTCATGTCCGGCAATGTGTGCTTTAGCATAGCCTAGAGCCTCGATTAGCCCCCGCACATCGTTACTGAGGGTATCGAGATCGTAGCCACTTCGCGGCTTATCAGAATAGTTATAACCCCGCAAATCTGGGACAACTACTTTGAAATGACGAGCCAGAGCTGGAATCTGATGTCTCCATGAGTACCAAAATTCCGGAAAACCATGTAGCAAAATTACCAACTCGCCTTCACCTTGGGTGACGCAGTGCAAACGAATGTTGTTGGTTTCAATAAATTCATGCCGCCAACCAGAATCTAAGGAGGCTGTGTAAGGTTTCATCTACGTCTTGCCGTTCGCGTTAGCGTACCGGAGGTAATAATGGTGCGCTTTACCAGTATAAGCTAGTGCTCCCTCGATCGCATAGCGTCCCTGTAGGGGAATCTGCTCTGGGATCTTTCCAGTAATCAGTTGAGTTGTGAGCGGATCCCAACAGTCAGAAATCTGGGGATCTGAATAAGTGTCAATTGAAAAACTGGCACGATCGATCGAATTAAATAGCCCTCAATTGGGTAAATTAATAGATAGCAGCCATCGATATATACCTACGTGCCATGAGCGATTCTTCTTCGACTAATTCAAAATCTAACGACTCTAAGCTCGAAGTTAGATCGGATATTTCTGGATGGTTGACTAAAATTATGTACCCATTGGGACAATATTTAGTGCTACCAAGCTTCTTTCGGGAGATTGAAATCATCGGCAAGGAATATATTCCCCATACAGGTGCGGTAATCCTCGCACCCACTCACCGGACTAGATGGGACGCACTGCTTACTGCCTATGCTGTTGGACCATATGTGACGGGGAGAAGTTCACGCTTCATGGTGAGTGTAAATGAAATGAAGGGGCTTCAAGGCTGGTTTGTCCGCCGATTGGGTGGCTTTGCGATTGATACCCTCAAGCCTACTCCAGCCGTCATTCGCCATAGTATCGAGTTGCTCCATCAAGGCGAAATGCTCACAATTTTTCCTGAAGGTAATATGTTTCGTGATGGTGTGTTGCACCCAGTCAAGGAAGGGTTGACTCGGATTGCCACGCAAGCGGTATCCTTAAAGCCAGATCTAGATCTCAAAATTATTCCGATTAATCTCGACTACGAACATCCCTACCCTAGATTTCGAGATCGCGTTAATGTCAAACTTGGGAAACCACTACAGGTAAATGACTATCAACAATTTTCTAGTAAAACTGGTGCTAGAAAACTCCATCAAGACCTCGTTCAATCGCTCGAAGACCTAATGGCATCTTCTAAGTACAAATAATTCAGATCGCTTGAAGGTTAAATAATCTAATGTAATAATGGGTCTCGATCGTTCTGCGCGTACAATTGCTTACAGAGGCAAATTTCAGTACCTTGACGATTCCAGACCACTCGATCGAAGATTTGATTTAATAAAAACATGCCCCGTCCCGATTCTGATTCAACTTGGGGTAAGCACATTGAATCTTCGGCAAGATCTCTTGCTGGTGGACGAAAGCCACCACCTTCATCGGAGATAATCCACCAATATGCACCCTCTTCAAAACAGAACCGGACAATCACTTGCTTCCGAGGGTCAAGGTTATTTCCATGTTTGGCGGCATTGACCAACGCTTCCTGGAGTCCTAACCTGAGTTCCGCGTACCATTTACTTGGAACTGTCAACAACAGGCGGTCGAGAATCGGGCATAAGAACAGTGTTGAAGCAAAACTAACTTTATCCCACTCGGACTTTACCGGACTTGATACCATAGCAATCTCTTAATCCTCGTAAGGCACTTGTGCCAGATTGTTGGATCGCGTTGCTCTCATGAGTTAAACGCGTTACTGGGAATTGTCTGTTGTTTCTGAACTAGATCCTGCGACTCTCATTTTGTTCGCGTTGGCTTACGCCAACAGCAGAGAGGCTGTGTCAATAGGTAGATTCAGTGGATTATCGATCGCAATAGCTCCTATTACTATTTTAGTCAAAAAAAATCTATTAGTCTAGGTGGTCGATGATAGCATTTTGATAGTCTGAGGTATTAATCCACATCAACATGGCGGGCAATTTTTGGATATCAGATCCTCCATCTGCCTGCTGGAGGCGCAGTTAGAGGTTTGCGTGCGTTTCAGGGTAAAATTAAGAATACCGATAGTTCTCTGCAACAATAGAAATATTCATGATTTCCAGTAATGACTTTAGACCTGGTGTAACGATTGTGTGGAAGAGTGGCGTATGGAAAATCGTCGAATCTCTCCACGTCAAACCTGGGAAAGGTTCTGCTTTTGTAAGGACAAAGCTCAAAAATGTCCAAACTGGTAGCGTCGTGGAAGAAACCTTCCGCGCTGGGGAGACAATGCCCCAAGCTGTGCTAGAAAAAAGCAAGATGCAACACACCTACAAAGATGGCGATCAATTTGTGTTTATGGATATGGAATCTTTTGAAGAATCCAATCTTACGCCAGCCCAAATTGGTAATAATTTCAAGTACCTCAAAGAAGGGATGGAAGTGAGCATCATCCGCTGGGGTGAGCAAATTATGGAGGTGGAATTGCCAAATACAGTAACCTTGGAAGTTACCGAAACCGACCCAGGCATGAAAGGTGACACTGCAACAGGTGGTAGCAAGCCAGCAATCGTCGAAACTGGTGCCCAGGTGACAGTACCGCTATTTATTAGTATTGGTGAAAAAATCAAAATCGATACTCGTACCGACCAATATGTTGGCCGCGAAAGCTAAGTTCACAGGTTGGCTCGATCCAATTTTGCTCTCAGCTCAGTTATTGAGCGAGAGCAGCTCTATCAGGCGGGTATCATTGACTTTAGCGAAATTAACCTATTCATAAATTTAAATCGATCGAGTTAATTAAAAGTCGATCGTTTGATAATATATAAAGCTACCTGAATATGACAATTAATTTTAAAGAACTTAATGAATTATTAGCTGCGATCGCCACTAATAATATTACTGAATTAACACTCAAAAATGCTGACTTTGAACTCACAGTCAGCCAGGGATCACAGTTTACGACAGTTACTACTATTAGTACGGATGCCAGCCAGCCATTAGCCGCTGTGCCAACGTCTAATTCGTCACCAGTGGTCGTAAGTCAGGTCGTGACACCCTCGATCGATAAAAATTGGATCGAAGTCAAATCACCAATGGTCGGCACCTTCTATCGCTCTCCAGCCCCTGATGAGCCAGCATTTGCATCCAGTGGCGATCGAATTCGGATCGGTCAAACTGTCTGTATCATCGAAGCAATGAAGCTGATGAATGAGATCGAAGCCGAGTCAGCGGGACAGGTAATGGAAGTACTAGTTGAAAACGGTCAACCGATCGAATTTGGTCAAGTATTAATGTATGTTAATCCTGGTTGATCGATTCTTAGCAGTTCAAAAATTTCAAACAAACTCTCAGTTGGATGTGTTGGGTTGCCCCCTGAATAATATGCTCCGCCAACATTCTTGCACCAACCGACAGATCTACAGATCTTTGGTGGGTGCGTTGGGTTTCTCCTAACTCCCAATTACCCCTGAGGTTTTGTCGATTTATCTGGGTTAATTGGATAATCTTGGTCGTAGGTTTGACGAGTGATAGGCTGTCTGATTTCGGCACCGACATCACCGAGGACTTCCAACTTCTTGCCTTCAACTGTGATCCAGACAGCCGCGTCGGGATTTTGAGCTGTAGCGGTGTAGACTACTTGCCCGATGCGACCAATCATTGAAGTCGCCCCAAATCCTTTGGTAAACTCTTTCGATAAGTCAATGTGGATGCCATCGGCTAAAATCTTACTGCTCAATAGCTTAGTCCCAACTGGAATCGTTGAAGTTAGCTTGCCATCTGGTTTACCTGCGGAAGCTAGTAAAGTAGACATAGATCGCCGAACCCGAACCTCTGGATCTGAGGTATTCGGTTCGGGATCTTTACGATCTTGAGGTACTAAGAAAGTTTTTTTGCCATTGTCATCCAATCGCCAAATTTTGACCGTGCCGTCCTGCTTTTGAGCGACGGTTGGGCTTGGGGTTTTGGTGATGACAGTAGGTAGTTGTGATGGCGTAACAGGTGTGACACCAGCGGGATTGGGGACGATGGGTACTGAAGTTACTGTCGGCGGAGTTACCTGTGCGGGATCTACTACAACCGGAGCGGTATTGGGGTTGGTACTGGGTGTGGTGGCAACAGGAGGGGTATTTTGAAGGGTGAACCAGGCCAAGCCACTGCCAATCGCAACTGCCGATAAAGTCAAGGCTGAGATGGTAGCAACTGCGCTTTTAGATATAGATTTTCGATCTTCCATGATTAAAATTCCTATAAGTTCTTAATAATCGATAAATAATAAAATAATTTCTGATTCCAGCAGTGGAGATTGTTCGTCTAGGGTTGGTACCAGACTATCCGCTGGCATAGCTCCTCGGCAAGAGGATCGCTAGCAGTTGGTAATCATCTTTATCCATGACCGATCGAGTTGCTCCACTACTAGTTTAGCTGGTAGATTGGCGATTGGGAAACGATCGATATTCATTGGCAAAGAGTTATTGAAAACTAGAGTTATGGTCAATTCAAGACTTATTTAGTACCAACAGATCTGACAAAGACTGCTAATTCGAGTGATTGGGGATCGACCTTGAATTGAAGTATTCGCGCAGTCACTCCCCGCTGCTCTAATATATCTACATTCAATCGTTCGCTGATTCCGGTAGTCAGGCCAGATAAAATAAATGGCGGAACGGGCGTATCGCCCACAGTGGCTGCGGGTGCTACTAGTTCAAACTTCTTCCCACCAATGACATTGACCCCAGTTTCGAGCTTAACAGCTAGTTTTTCAGCAGAAGCAGGATCTTTTAATTCAGCTTTGATTGCCAATCGACCATTCCCGATAAACTTAATCTCAGGATTGGTAATCTGGTAATCCTTATTGAGGGAATTGCCCGCGCTACCAAGAGTACTAGTAGTCATCTTCTGCAATCTGGCGATCGAATCCGGAGACTTTAAGAAATTATTTAGATCTGCTTCATTAAACTTCAGCTTGATCCCCGCCTGAATCGGCTGTTGCAGTGATGAAGTCTTCGGATTTTGACCATCCGCCTGTACCGCCTTGAGATTTACCGCCAGCGGATCGGTTTCAACTTCCAGCGTATCGATCCGCAGATCCTTTGTCACCCACAGCCCCTGTCCGGCAATGCGGAGCTTATTGATTTTGCCATTGATAATCTGATGCACTGGCGCGTTGTCAACTCGCACCTGAAGCTGCTCTGCATGGTCGATTTGAGACAACACAGCAGCTTCGACGTTCTTATCAACCACCACCCCAGTCAGGGAGAACAAGGCGGTGATACCGGAGAGGAGGATGGTGATTAGTTCCATTTATGCTAGGTGTTAGGCTTTAGGTTTTGGGCTTTAGGGTTCAAGAGATCGGTTTTGGAATAGAGATTTTCGTACTAATGAAAGAATTTAATTTGCCTAAAGCCTAACGCCCAAAGCCTAAATCCTAAATCCCCATCCACTCTCTAATCTTCGCACCTACATCCCCGACGGCAATATCCTCAGATTGTTTCGTAGCGCGTTGGACTACTTCGACTTTGCCGTCTTTGAGGGAGCGTCCGGTGACGATGCGGAAGGGGATACCGATCAGGTCAGCATCCTTAAATTTGACTCCTGCCCGCTCGTCGCGGTCATCGAGGATAGTTTCGATGCCCATCTGATTTAGCTCGGTGTAGAGGCGTTCTGCGACCTCCATCTGTTGAGGGTCAGAAATGTTGGGGACACAGATAATTGCGTGATAGGGCGCGATCGCAACAGGCCAAATGATGCCATCTTTATCATAGGACTGCTCGACTGCTGCTTGGGCGAGGCGGGATACGCCGACACCGTAGCAACCCATGACTAGCGGTTGTTCTTCACCTTGTTCATTGGTAAATGTCGCTCCCATTGCGGCGGAATATTTGGTGCCGAGCTGGAAGATATGTCCGACTTCGATGCCTCGTGCGGTTTCAATCAGTTGACTCGGATCGTGGATGGCGCGATCTCCAACTTGGGCTTTTTGGATATCGACAATCGGTGGTAAGGCAAAATTGGTGCTCCAATTCGCGCCGACAATGTGCTGCTCGGCTTCATTTGTACCTGTAATAAAATTGGTCAAGCTTGCGGCGGTGGGATCGACTAATCGCAAGAATTTAGGATGAACATTTGGGGTTGCACCAATATATTCATCGCCTAAATCGGGAGCAATGTAACCTAATGGTAATGGTTTGGCCGCCCATTTCTCGATCGCCGTCCCATCCGGTACTTCTAGGGCAATCACAGTTTTCGCGCCATAGTTAGCTGCTAACTTGCTAAGTTCGTTGGTTAATTTTACCTGATTGACATCTCGATCCGATCGAATGCTAATCAATACCAGCACAGTCAGCCCGTTATCATACACTACCTGCTGAAGCACATTTTTGACGATCGAGGTTGGGTCACATTCCAAAAATTTGACTAGTTTCTTAATCGAATTAGTATTTGGTGTCTCCTTCATTTCGCAGCTAGTAAAAGTTGACGCAACTGCTTCGGGAGCCAGGGACACCGCTTTTTCCACATTGGCAGCGTATTTACCATCCGCCGTGTACATCACATCATCCTCACCCGCATCCGCCAGCACCATAAATTCCTGGGAGCCAGAACCACCAATCGCGCCAGAATCTGCATCCACTGCCCGAAATTTTAATCCGCAGCGAGTCAACATCCGGCTGTAGGCATGATGCATCTCATCGTAAGTAACCTTGAGACTCTCGGTATCCGCATGAAAGGAATAACCATCCTTCATGATAAATTCCCGACCCCGCATCAGTCCAAACCGAGGCCGAATTTCATCGCGGAATTTGCTCTGAATCTGATAGAGATGCTGCGGAAGTTGACGGTAAGACTTAATTAAATCTCGTGCAACCGCCGTGACAACTTCCTCATGAGTCGGACCTAGTGCCACTTCCCGCTTTTGTCTATCAGTGAAGGCGAACATAATCCCCTCTGACTGAGTATAAGTATCCCAGCGTCCCGATTGTTGCCACAGTTCTGCGGGTTGAAGCTGGGGCAATAAGCACTCTTGTGCCCCCGTCGCATCCATCTCTTCTTTGACGATCTGCCGTACCTTAGTCAATACCCGCCACATCAAGGGTAGGTAAGCGTACAAGCCACTCCCAATCCGCCGAATGTACCCAGCCCGCAATAGCAGTTTATGGCTGGGGATTTCGGCTTCGGCTGGTTCTTCGCGGAGGGTGACAAATAAGCTTTTGGACAGGCGCATCAGATTTTTTCGTTGGTTTACTCACCCTATATGTATTAGGGTTTGGATATGGCTATTATCTCAGGGTTTGAAGACAGGCATGAATATCTTCTACCACTAAATCTGGATAATAGTCTTGAATGATTTCAGGGAAGGATATTCCAGCTTCAACTAGTTCTAGTATCCCTTGTACTGTAATCCGAGTACCAACTACATAGGGCTTACCGAAGTGAATTCGAGCGTCGATCGTGATTCTATTCATAAATTGGCGGGTGTTGTACTGCTAGATTGAATACTTAAGTTTACAAAAAAGCATCTCGCTTTTGATATTATCGCAGAAGAATCGACAATCTGGATGGACTGAATCACCGAAAATCAAAAAGACTCATAGGGCTAAAACTGTGAGAACAATTCTCTGAGAATCTCTTCTGGGGACACTTGATGCATTTGTTGAAAGATCGATGGCCCTTTCATGAAATCTTTGATGGTAATTTTCTTGTCCCGAAAGTCAGTGACGAATTGATGAATTTCAGCGACGGTTTGAACCTGCGCTTTGGTTTCTGCTAGCATTTCACCGATCGGATCTAGTCCGGCTTTAGTTACTTTCTTAAACTCAGCCACAACTGACCCTTGTTGGGTACTTTTTACTTCTCGCAGCTCTTGTTTAAGATTGGCAAATTGGCTGTTGAGAAATTCATTCTCTTGCTCGATCCGCGCGCATCTGCGGGTCAAGTCATCCTCACTATTACGATCGATAGTTTCGCCCATTTGATGCTGCTTCTCGATCGCTAGTAATTTAGCCAAGTCTCCAGCCTGATAAGCCTGATTGACTTCTTTCATCACTTCGGTATAGTATTCGCGATTTTCACTATCGAGTACTTTATCAGGGTGAAAAACGTCGGCTAATCGCAAATAGATCTGACGAATTTTCTTCAGCTCATCTCGATCGATCTTCTGCGGTTCTGGCTCTGAATCAAAAGGCGAAGATCGATGATTTCGACCAAAGAAATCTTCCTCATCCCAATCGTCACGATCGGATTCCTCTTCATCTGAATCATCGACATCTCGATAAAGATGCCCACTAGGACTAATTAATCCCGATACCTGAAGCGTGTAATAAATCTTCTCAATACTTTTGCGGCTTTGTTTGCCGAGCTTTCTACCGTTGAATATTTCTTTAAATATGGCATGAATCTTGCCATCCAAGTCTAAAAGCTGTTGCATGATTGGGGCGGTGCGTTGGGCTACTTCCACGCCAATTTCGCGAATTCGATCGAGTAAATTATTTAATTCTGTGCGCTTTTTCTCGATTTGCTTGAGCAGTTTTTCGTTGTCTCGCTCTAGATATTCTAGGCGGATTCGCAGATCGGAGATGGCTAGTCCATCAGAGCTAGCCGAAGGGACATTAACGGTGCCAGAAGGCTTGCGGGTGCGTGAGGCGGCAGATTTTCGAGCCATAGAGGAGTAAGTCGGGTCAGGATGGCAATTAGACCATTCTAGTTCAGTTGCTCGATCGAATGTCAGCGTTTGCGAAATTCGATCGAGCTTTCTTTGATGGTGATATCATAGCCATCGTAGACATCGTGTCCCAGTAAGCCATAGGGTAAATCATTTTGACCGATCGCAACTCGGATATTTTTGACTTCGCCAGCCCCAAATCTAATCTTGTCAACATTGCCAACTTGAAAATTGACTGTGCCATTTGCTGTTTTGGCTTGAGCAGTCCCACTTGGTTGAATTTGGAGCTGAGTCGCTACTGCTGCTGTCAGCAGGGTATTGCTAGCTCCGGTATCGAGCAGCATCTGCACTTGATGATTGTCATTGAATGTGACTTCAATCAGTGGTACTCCACCTAGCTTTTTCTGAATGGGAATCGTAAATATATCTAGACTTGAGGAGCTAGTTACTTGACTAGTACTCGCGAGATTTTGGACTGGTTTACTGAGAAATGTATCGGCTTTTTGTCGGGCAATTGCTAATTGTTGTTCGTATTCAGGCAATATTTTTGCGGCTAGATTAGATTGGGGACTAGTTGGATCGATCGATTTGAGGATTTCGACTGAACCTTGCAAACTATTCGCAACGAGCATCCAGTCATCTTTAGATGCTGCTGATTGACTAATTGTTCTCGCCGCATCAGCTTTAGTTAAAGCTGCTTGATATAGTTGCTCGTTGTTTTGACTAACTGGTTGTGGACTGATTTTAGAAGTGGGAACTACGACTTGGGCAGGTAAATCTGGTTGAGTAACTTGTGGTTGACTGGCGATGTCTTTTGGCGCAGTGCAGGCTGTATTTAATAATGTTAGTAAGATTATTATGTGGTGATAATTTCTGACTCGCGATCGATCTTGATTCATAATTAACTTAGCTATCAACGATCGACTAACTTAGGGACTGAGTGGCGTAGGATCTGCCAGAGACTTATCGAGATCGGGGATAATGATTGGTGATGATTTAGGACTTGATGGAGCTGGTGGGACGGGTAATGATTTGTTTTGGATTTTGATGACTGGACGGATCGGATTTTTGTTTACGGCAACGCGAGGAGAAGTGGGAGCTGGTAACTTGCTCATATAAGTGAGAGATTTGCCTAAAGGTTCGATCGATTGTGCTAGTTTAGCTTGCTGTTCTAATTGTTCGGCGGAAGAGACTAATTTACCCAAGCCGTTGACTAGATTCCGCAGATTGCTTCTAAACTCTGGATTGCCAGTCAGATCGTCGATATCAGCAGTAATTTTCTGAGTGTTTTGAAATGTTGTGCGAGCTGAATCTAATGTCTGTTGCAACATCAATAATGTTTTGGGATCGTTGAGATTGGCAGTCAAGTTTTTGAGATTAGCTGATGTTTGATTGGCATTGCTGAGAGTAGATTCCAAATCTTTAGCTAGCTTATCAGAATTAACCTTGGATAATGTCGAGTTGAGTTTGGCAATCGAGGGATTGAGTTCGTTGACTGTTTTTCGCAGATCTACACTCAGCTTGTCAAAATTAGTCAGCGAAGATGAAAAAGTCTTGCGATTTTCAGATACTAGTCCATTTACAGATATAGCTAGCTTTTTATATTCCACCGCAGTTGCATTTAACTGTTCGGCGGTAGCGTTAAACTTATCGGCTGTATTCCCAATTTTATTACTAGTTCGATCGAGCGAAATAGTTAAAACATTCGCCTTCGTCGATAAATTATTTAAGCCAAGCTCAACTGATTTAGGTAGCCGCGAAAATTCTCCACTCAATTTATCAACACTCTTGCTCAATCGAGAGACATCTTCAGCCGCAGTCCCAGCCTTAATTAGGGTGCTATTAATATTTTTAACTACTTCAGGATTGTTATAAAGTTCAACTAATTTTGTCGCGCGCCTGAGCAATTCATTAAAACTCGCCCCAATTTGACCATCAACTTTGGCATTATTGCAGAGAATCACATTTCGATCGCATTTAGTATCCAATGCTTTAGCGATCGAACTCATATTAATTGCCACGTTACTGCGCGGGGTAATCTCGACAACTGGCTCACCAATTAATCCCGTTTGACTGATTTCTACCGCCACATCTTTGGGAATAATCAAATTGGGATCGTCCATTTGCATCGTTACGGCAACCCCATTTACACCTGGTTCGATTTTGGCAATCTTACCCACTCGAATCCCCCGATACCGCACCACCCCTCCAGGTTGAATACCTGGTGCTTGCTCGAATTGAGCGATCACATTGTACGTCTGGTTGCCAGGAGTCATCCCTCTGAGCCACAAGAAAATCGCGCCAAAGACTCCCAATCCAGCGATGAGCATCAATCCAACTGAACCCTCTCTGACTGCGCGTGATTGCATTGTGATTTATTACTCCTAAAAATTGCAGATTACTCAACTGAGATCTCGATCTAGCTCTCTATCTATTACTGACAGCTTTAAATTTTAAATGTTCGATCCATAATAGTCTCATTCTGGCATTAACGTTCAGAGCGAACAGATTTGTGCTCTGAATGGATATTTGGGAAACGGGGTCGATCTGATTCGCTAGTCTTTTGCTATTATAATTATTCCCTGTTGACGATCGCTTTCGATCGTTTCCATTCTCGGAGATCGCAAAAATAAATGTGGAAATGGCTGCGATGCCTGGGCAGAGACTCAGTTCCAGAGAATTGGATCCCAGCCATTTTCGATTTAGTCAAGTGGCTGTTAATCAGCGTGACAATCGGGATTCTCACGGGAACTTCATCCGCTGCTTTGCTGGCTGCATTGGACTGGGCAACCGGATGGCGGGAAGCTCATAGTTGGCTGCTGCTGTTGTTACCTATCGGCGGGTTGCTAAGTGGACTAATTTATTACTATCTGGGCAAAAGTGTTGAAGCGGGCAATAACTTACTACTCGAAGAGATTCACGATCCCCAGCAGGTAATTCCCTGGCAGATGGCACCGCTAGTATTCGTCGGGACAGTCATCGCTCATTTATTCGGAGCATCAGTTGGGCGCGAAGGTACTGCGGTGCAGATGGGCGTGGCAATAGTCGATCGATTAACATCGCTATTGAGATTAGCTAATGCAGATCGACGAATTATAATGATGGCGGGAATTAGTGGCAGCTTTGCGGCAGTATTTGGTACGCCGCTAGCGGGGATGGTATTCGGGCTGGAAGTGTTAACTATTGGCAGATTTCGTCACGATGGGATATTTCCCTGTCTGATTGCGGCGATCGTTGGCGATCGAATTACCACAGCATGGGGACTACACCACCAAGTCTATCGTGTCCCCATTGTCCCCCCATTGACGATCTGGGGCATCCTCATCGCAGTTATCGCTGGAATTGCCTTCGGGCTGACAGCGCGGCTATTTGCCACCTTGTCACATCAAATTAGCGATTATTTCAAAGCGAAGATTAGTTATCCGCCCCTGCGTCCTTTTGTTGGTGGCATATTGGTAGCGATCGCGATTCAACTATTCGGCACAACCAAGTATATCGGCTTGGGGATTCCGACGATCGTAAGTGCCTTTGATACTCAAGTTGCGCCCTGGGATTTCCTCGCCAAAATTGCATTTACTACCCTGAGCTTAGGATCTGGCTTCAAAGGCGGCGAAGTCACTCCCCTGTTTTACATCGGTGCAACCTTGGGCAATGCAATTTCGGCGATATTACCGCTCCCTGCACCACTACTCGCTGGAATGGGATTTGTGGGCATATTTGCTGGAGCTACCAATACACCGCTAGCTGGGACATTAATCGCGATCGAATTATTTGGCGTTTCGGTTGGCAGCTATGCTGGAATTGCTTGCGTGGTAAGCTATCTCTGTGCTGGAGATGTTGGAATCTATCGCGCTCAGAAAAAGGCTCGATCGGGATTTGGAGGATTTTCAGATTTTCAGGATTGAGTTGCTTGTGTGCTCCCACGCTCCCATGCTCCCACGCTCCCATGCTCCCAACTCAAAAAGAAATTATTGATGAATGTGAACTGAATGAAATCTGGTGGGCAATATAAGTACAGAAGAGTAGCACCCCATCCATTACATCTGCATTATGTCAGCAACTATCATTGACGCAATCGATCGGTTAATGCCATTGATCGTCCATTCTACTTGTATCAACTCCAAGCTCTGGGATTCGCCCCATCAGGAGTTACCGTTGCGGGATTACTCCCTGAGTTGGGTAATTGTCGATCGCAATTCCAAAGGCAGAGTTGCTTACCAGGATGTCACCCCTGAGATGGTAGAAGTGTGGGAAGATGAAGGAATAGACTGGGAGCAACGGGCAATTATCAATCTCAAAGTAGCCTCTCAAGAACTGTGGACACATCAGAAACTCCGCCCAGATGGAAGTGTGGTTTGGGCAATCATGATGCACCACGATGGCTTTGGTTCTTCTAGAACCTTGCTCTCACCCTATTTAGACAAGTATTTTCCCGACGGTTATTATGTAGCAATTCCCGATCGGAGTATCGGAATCATTATCCCACGGGATCTCTCGATCGGCGAAATGCAAGAAACTCAAGAGCTGCTAGAATCTTGGTACGACACAGCCACCGCGCCAATGAGTCCTCATTTATTCGCCCCCGATGACTTGATTCCCGAACATTATCTCTGGAATTAGATACTAGCTATCTCGTATATCTTCGGGTACCCATGAAGGGCACCCAAAGATCGTTGCAGTAATGTAAATTAGTAACCTAAAGCCTTCAAAATATCATTGGCGTGAGTATCCGTCTTAACGCTGGCATCGACATGGACGATATTACCAGTTTCGTCGATCGCGTAAGTTACCCGTTTGGCATAGCCACCACCATCGACATCATAAGCCGTAACGATCTCACCATTGATATCAGCCAAAAGTGGGAAAGGTAGATTGAATTTGGTAGTAAAAGCTTGGTGCGAAGATTCATCATCTTTGCTTACACCCAGAATCACAATCCCTTTGTCTTGATAGACAGCATAATTGTCCCGAAAACTGCAAGCTTGCTTCGTGCATCCAGGGGTGTCATCTTTGGGGTAAAAGTACATCACTACTTTTTTACCAGCTAAACCCGCCAGAGTTACCGGATTACCATTAGTATCTTTTACGTTAAAATCAGGAGCCTTGGTGCCAACAGCTAGCGTCATAAGATAATTTCCCTGTGAATTTGCGATCGATTTCCCTGTCTACCTTAGACTGAATTCGACTGTTTTTCAAGCTGATTGCGGGGGACGGGGAGCAGGGCGGCGGGGGAGCACAGAACCAAAATAACACAAACAACTCAATCCTGAAAATCCTAAAATCCTCTAAATCCTGATTAAAAATAAGTGGTAGCCTAAACCCTGCCGTTTCCGTACTAGTTAAACACTGGGTTGAGACTAGTGGAAATCGGAGCAGCATCCTCTTCACTAGCAAAAGAAATTGTCTCTGTCGCGGCTTCCGGTTCTGATGCTGACTCAGCCTCTGAAGTCGCTGCAACTTGTGGCAAATTATCGATTGATTCCCAATCATAGTTGTGAGCAATAGCTACCCGCAGCAAGTCAAAGATTTGCCGACAGTGATTATTGGGATTGAGGGGCAATTCCTCATTTTTGACCAAAAAGCTCAGTCTCACCAGATCTGGATTGGCACCACTGACATCGATCGACACTTCAGATGTGACTAGCTTGGTAAAGATAATTTTGCCTGGAATCTCTCGTGCCATTACATAGTCGTCAGTCTCATACATTGTGTCCATCCCGCACGCCTCAAACAGCATTTTGAGCGGAAGTCGAACATGTTGCGGCGAAAGATTGACTAAAAAATGGCAAACATAGCGGGACATAGGACTTAATTATAAACAGGTAAAGTTTAATTATCTCAATTTATCTTGACATCCTACCAGATTAGGAGGCTAATTTGAAATAAATATCCATTCAGATAGCATCAATAATGAGCGGTAAGTTTATAGTATTTGAAGGAGTCGAAGGTGCTGGCAAAACTACCCAGATTCACCAGACAGCGGAATGGCTCCAGAGCTGGTGTAAAGATCGATCTGTAATTATCACCCGCGAACCAGGTGGAACGAAGTTAGGGCAACAGATCCGCCAACTCCTGCTTGAAGATCCAGCTAGTTTTATCGGCAATCGCGCTGAATTGTTGCTGTATGGTGCCGATCGCGCTCAACATGTAGAATCAACGATCGCACCCCATCTCGATCGGGGTGATATTGTATTGTGCGATCGATTTACGGACTCGACAGTTGCTTATCAGGGCTATGGGCGGGGGTTCGATCGATCTGAAATTGACAGAGTAAATCAGCTAGCCACAGGCGGCTTGCACAGCGATCTGACGATTTGGCTGGATCTGGATGTCGAAATTGGTCTTGGGCGTGTATTATTACGTGGTAAACCCGATCGAATGGAACAAGCAAATCTAGACTTTCATCAACGAGTGCGACAAGGATATCAAGAGCTAGCAAATACCTATCCCGATCGAATTGTGCGAATTGATGCCAACCAGTCTACGTCGATCGTTCAGGCTGAAATTCAAGCAATTCTGAAACAATCGGTATAGATTAATAACTTTTGCAACCACTTAGGACTAAATGCTCAATGTTTTGCTAACTCAAGGAAAATAGTGCGATAATCCTAGCTAAAATCAGCACAAAATATTAGCCCCTATTAATTCTAGTACCAAGGTAAAATATGACCAATTCACCTACTCCTAACCCCAACCCTAATCGTCGCCGTCGCCTGACTGCGGATGAACTAATTGCGATCGGCGTAGCCCTAGCCGGAATTGGTACGGTATTTTTCTGGGGCATCGGTCAAAAATACCGCCCGATCGATCTCTTCCAAGGCGGAACTGCTAGTGTCAGTAACAGTAAAGACACTGGTAAAATTGGTTTGCTTGGTGAGGATGCTGCACCAGAACAACGGACGATCGCTAGTGTCGCAACTAAAGATAAAATAGATACCACCACAACAGCCCCGATAACCAGTCCGGTACCGCCGATCGCCACAACAGTCGAAACACCAGTTACCGAGACTACTACGGCACCTGTAGCGACTGTTCCTGCCGCAGTCGTTCCCGCGATCGTTGCCACTGCACCGATAGTTGCCACTGCACCAGTATTTACAGATATTCCCAAACAATTCTGGGGTGAAACATATATTACCGAACTCAGAAAACGCGGTGTTTTAGATGATTTTGGCACGGGTAAATTCGATCCGACTAAAGAGATTACTAGAGGCGAGTATGCCAAAATGCTCGATCGAGCATTTCCCGATAAACCAGTCACTGCCGCAACAACTAGCTTCAAGGATATTCCCAAAGATTATCCCCGCAAAGAAGCTGTAGACAAATCAGTCCAGCTTGGCTTTATGTCTGGTTATTCACCAACTAAATTCGCCCCCAATCAAGTAATTCCCCGCTACCAATTGCAGATATCTTTGGCAAAAGGATTGAATCTGCCCATACCCAGCAGCTCGGATACAGTGTTGAAAAAATATCCTGATGCCGATAATATGCCAAAATATGCGCGTGGAAAAATGGCCGCAGCAGTAGAAAGTGGATTAGTTATCAAAGACAAAACCACAGATCTACTCAAACCAGTCCAAAACGCCACCCGCGCCGATGCCGCTGCTTTGATCTATGAAGTATTAGTTAAAGAAGGCAAAATTAAACCAGCGCAGTAGGGTATTGGGGCGTGGGAGCAACGGGGCGTGGGAGTAAGGGAGCATGGGAGCAACAGAAATAGAAAAACAGAGGCATTTCTAGTTTTTCTTCCTACACACCCACGCCCCCGCGACCCCACGCCCCCGCGCTCCCAAGCTCCCGCGCCCCCAAGCTCCCACGCCCCCTCATCCCAACCAACTCCCAACATTCTATGAGACTCGATCGACTGCCGCGCCATGTGTGGATTTTGAGTATTGCGAGCCTATTGACTGATATCGGTGCGGAGATGATTCGCTCGGTGTTACCAATTTACGTTTTACTAAAACTCCAAGGTGGCGCATTAACCATTGGTGAGATCGAAGGTGTTGCAGCGGCAACGATCGCTATCATGCGCGTATTTTCCGGCGGATTGAGCGATTTTTTGGGAATGCAAAAAGGACTTGCCGTAATTGGCTATGGACTTTCTACCCTGATGCGATCGATCCTACCAATTGCGATCGATCCACTATGGGTGATTGGTGCTCAATTTGGCGACAGATTTGGACAGGGAATCGGTGTTGCGCCTCGCAAAGCATTGATGGCGGATATTACATCAACAGGAATGCGGAGTGAGGCTTATCGACTCCGCCAGTCGCTATTGATTGCCGGAGCCTGTATTGGTTCGGTGTTCGCAGGTGCGATCTTGTTTTTCTCTCAGAATGACTACAAAATCGTCTTCTCTGGAGCCGTGATTCCGAGCTGTATGGGTTTGGCGTTGTTGATGATTGCTGTCAAACCCGTTCAAAGACGGCGAAAGTTATTGATGATGCCAGCCGAAATGACTGGATTACTGGCTGGTGGTGATGATTTTTATGACGCTCCAGGCAAAACTGGCTTTAGTCCCCAAAATCGTTACCCCCAGAAATCTGAATCATTCGCCCAAGATTACAACCCGATTTATTGGCGAGATTTGCCGTACTTAGGATCTGAATTTTGGTTACTACTGACGGTGGCGATCTTTTTTAATCTCGGCAACTCCAGCGATGCTTTCTTATTGATGAGATCGGTAGAAATCAGTATCACACCAGCCTTGATTCCAGTGGGACTAATCATCATGAATCTAGTCTTTGCCCTAGTATCTTACCCAATTAGCGCGATCGTCGATCGAGTCCTCAAAGTTCGGCTGCTCCTGCTCGGATTCCTGCTTCACGTCATCGTCTATTTCGGTTTGGCAGTCGTCACTACAAATGTCCAGATCTGGTGCTTATTCGCCCTGTATGGGCTGCATTTAGCGATGATCCAGGGTTTGCTGCTCGATATGGTCGATCGAGCTGTAGAGCCAGCTAGGCAAGGTACAGCGTTTAGTCTCTTCAACCTTTCGATCGGCATCACTCTCCTATTTGCCAATTTAATTGCTGGCTGGTGCTGGAGCACCATTGGCTCCGGCTTTACCTTCACCGTCGGTGCTTTCTTCGCCTGCATCGCTACTTTGATTCTGTTGATTGGTAGCGAAGAACAAGAATCAGATTAGGCTGTAGGCTTTACTGGAAAATCTCCTCCTCGGAGGGGTGCCCGTAAGGGCGGGGTGGGTAAGATCTTCGTAACTCTCCCACACCTCCCACACCTCCCACACTCCCCACACCCCCGTCCCCCGTTTCCCCAATGCGCTTAACCTCTCTCGATGTCTTCCGTGGGCTAACGATGGCTGTGATGATTTTGGTCAATATGGCTAGTCTGGGTGATACTTATCCCTGGCTGGATCATGCACCTTGGCATGGTTTGACGATCGCCGATCTGGTATTTCCATTCTTTCTCTACATTATCGGTGTGGCAATGGCTTTTTCCCTCGCCAAATACACCAGTGGCAAAGCTCCCATCACCAAGCAAGTCTACTGGCAAATCATTCGTCGCAGTGTGATTTTATTTGGACTAGGTTTGATTTTAAATAACTTACTCTGGAATTATAATATTACCGAACCCAAGCTATTTCCAGATCTCGAACACCTGCGAATAATGGGTGTATTGCAACGAATTGGGATTGCTTTCTTGGCTAGCTCGATCGCAATTCTACTACTTTCCGAGCGCGGGTTATGGATTTTGGCGGCTGAGATTCTAATTGGTTACTGGTTAGTGATGACGTTTATTCCAGCATTCGACAATGCGGATGGCGTGTTTAGCAAATTTGGTAACTTTGGGGCTTATATCGATCGAGCTATTATCACCCCAGCCCACTTGCACAAAGGTTCTAAATATCTCAGCGATCCAGAAGGACTGTTTGGGACATTGCCCTCAATTGTGAATATCTTATTTGGCTATCTCACAGGTGCATGGCTCAAGCGACAGTCGGTATCATCAAAAACTAGCGTTAGCTTGCTAATGTTTGGATTAGCAGCTCTAGTAATTGGCTTAGTTTGGGGTAGCTTTTTCCCAATTAATAAGAAACTCTGGACGAGTTCCTATGTGTTAGTGACAACAGGCTGGGGGTTAATTTCGCTGGCAGCTTGCTACGAATTAGTAGATGTTCGCAAGCAGATAAAATGGTTTAAACCACTAGAAATCATGGGGTTAAATGCCATCTTTATCTATGTCGCTTCGATCGTCTTAATCAAGCTGCTGATGGTAAACAAGATTGGCACGGGCGAGAACGCCAAGTCTATTTATGAGTCATTAAACAACCAACTATTCGGCTGGGCTGGTGCGCTTAATAGTGGTGTGTTGTTTGCGATTTCCACAGTCTTATTATGGTTGGGCGTAGCCTATCTCATGTATCGCCGCCGCTGGCTCGTCAAAATCTAAGATCCATTATTCCCCGCTCCCCGCCCTCCCGCTCCCCGCCCTCCTCAAAAAAACCTACGACACCGCACCAAAAGATAGGCTAACATAACGATCGAACCCCCGCATTTAAGCTTGAATTATGACTGGCAGTACCGCAATAGTAGATATCTCAACACAGGTTGAAACGATCGAATCAGCAATCGAGACATATCAGCTCCGCAAAGTATATCGCACGGGCTTCTTCCTCGATCGTAAAGTCGAGTCATTGAAGGAATGTACATTGCAAGTCTATGAAGGTGAAACCTTTGGACTATTGGGCTTAAATGGTGCGGGGAAAACTACTCTACTCAAGACATTATTAGGCATCGTCAAACCGACTTCGGGTAAAGGATTACTACTTGGAAAACCCTTGGGCGATCGATCTGTCAAACAAAAAATTGGTTATCTACCAGAAAATCCCTATTTCTATGATTTTTTGACTGGTTGGGAATTATTAGAATACACGGCTGGGCTGTTTGAAATTCCAAGATCGGTTCAAAAGCAGCGGATTCCAGCATTACTAGAACTGGTTGGTTTAGCTCAATCAGCCGCCAAGAAAAAGCAACTTCGTCAGTACTCCAAAGGAATGGTACAACGGGTAGGAATGGCACAGGCTTTAATCAACGATCCCGAACTCATATTTCTCGATGAACCCATGTCTGGACTCGATCCCTTGGGGCGGAAACAGATGCGTGAGATCATCATTTCCCTCGGCGATTTAGGTAAAACTGTCTTCTTCAATAGTCACGTCCTCAGTGAAGTTGAAGAAATCTGCAATCGAGTCGGAATATTAGCTCAAGGTGAACTAATTTGTTGTGGTACCCTATCAGAACTACTGACAAATAACGACACACATTATTATGTTTCTGGACGCGGTGGCAATAGAGAAATCCTTAGCCGCTGGATTGGCAATATCAAATATTACAATGATATTTGGTCGGGACAAATCAACGGCGAACCCCAAGAATTTATGGGTACGCTCAAACTAATGAATGCCGAATTATTATCACTCAAACAAGGGCGAGCATCCCTCGAAGAATTTTTCATGGAACAGATGGAAATACGCGGGATTCGATCGAGCACTTAAGTCTTACCCCCTCCCCTTTCCACTACCGTGTATACACAAGTCGAGAATCTGGTGAATACTCGATCGATTCGCCCCCCAGCCCCCAATTCTGGGGGAGCCAATCTCTGGAAAGTCCCCCATAATTGGGGGATTTAGGGGGCAATTAACCTAGAAACGAAGCAAATAAAACTTGTGTATACACGGTAGGTTGGTGAGCGGGGATCTGGCTTATCCGGCGGACAACGGCAACGAATTGCGATCGCCCGAACTGTGCTCCAAAATCCACGATTGTTGATTCTAGATGAGGCTACAAGTGCTCTAGACTATGATTCTGAGCATCAGGTATGTAGCAATATCGCCACCGCCTTCGAGGGCAAAACGGTGTTCTTTATCACTCATCGACTGACCACGATTCGTAATGCCGACATTATTTTGATGATGGATCGGGGCATGGTTGCCGAACTCGGTACCCATGCAGAACTAATGGCATTGAAAGGGCGATATTACTGTCTATATCAACAGCAAGAATCACAACTATAGTTACATGAGTCTATTGGAGTTGATGCGGAGATCTTTACCCCACCCAACCTCCCCTTAGAAAGCTACCGTGTATACACAAGTCCAAAATCGATCCACACAAGTCTTGAAACCATTGCTGGGCAAAGATTTGCGAAATCAATTTGATTCGCAATAATTCTAGCTTATTGCGAATGAATAACGAGGAATCACGGTTTGAAAGATCTCAATATCGATCGAATCCAGTTCAATCCGACTTGTGTATACACGGTAGTTTCTAAGGGGAGGGCTACCGTCGGGTAAAGGTCTACGCACCAAATCAACCAAACTGCTTCTGCTCACTAAAAGGATGATTACGGCAACCCTCGTAAAATACAAATCATCTGCGAAATCGCCTCGATCGTCGCATCCAACTCTTCATACACCTGTCGATTTGTAAACCTTGAAAACCTAATTCCACTAGATTCAATCCAAGACTGTCGCTCCCTATCTGCAACTTCTGCACCATCAGTAAAATGGCTATCTCCATCTATTTCAATTGCTAACTTAATCTCAACAGCATAAGAATCGATAACAAACGCGCCGACACTATACTGTCGTCGGAACTTACAATTCTCAATTTGCTTCCCTTTTAGTCTCGCTCAAACTAATTGCTCGGCTGGTGGCATATTATTCCGCAGCGATTGTCGTTTATCTTTTTCAGATGTTTTATTATACAGCGTTGTCATTACTGCAATTTATTTGAATTAATAGTAGATTTGTAGAATTAGAGCGGAGATCTTTACCCCACCCTAGCCCTCCCCTTATAAAGGGGAGGGAACAGGAAAATGCCACAGGAATAAATCTATATCTCTCGATCGAGATCTTACTCCTCCCCTTTATAAGGGGAGGTTGGGTGGGGTAAAGATCCACGCTGTAATTCAACATGATTTGCGGGGGAATATTCTGGAGTTGTGGCGTAGATTTTTACCCCACCCTAGCCCTCCCCTTGGAAAGGGGAGGGGACAGGAACTATGCACCAACAGCTTCTTTTGCCGCATACATTACTTCTAGAGTAATGATATCCTGACCCCGATCGCGTGCAAATTTCTCAGTATTGCGTTTGACTTTACCGCGCACAAATCCAGGCACCTTATTCAATTCAGCTTGCGCCTCTTTATTCCAACCTAAGTCAGAATCAGCAGAGATACCTTTAGTAATTACTTCCTTAGTATCATGTCCGCCGAAGATTTCTAACAGGTGATCTTCCATCCCCAATGTGAAGGAATTGTAGATCAGATCTACAACTTGATTCGTACCTTCATAGCCCAAGAATGGTTTATAGCCAATCGGGAAATTCTGAACGTGAATTGGTGCGGAAATCACGCCCGTCGGAATATTTAGGCGTTTACCCACATGGCGTTCCATTTGGGTACCAAAGATTGCTGAGGGTTCACTTTGAGCGATTCGATCGCCAATTAAGCCATGATCGTCTGAGATAATTACTTCATCACAGTAGCCCTCAACTTCTTTGCGGAACCACTCTTCATCTGGCTTGCAGAAAGTCCCCGCCCAGACGACGTGAATCCCCATTTCGCGGGTGAGAATTTTGGTAATCGCCGCTGCGTGAGTCGCATCACCATATACTACCGCTTTCTTGCCAGTGAGATTCTGACAGTCGATCGAGCGCGAGAACCACGCCGCCTGAGAGACGTGGATCGTTTGCTCGTTGATAAAGTCTTCATAATTTACATCCGCACCACCTGCATTCAGGATGGTTTGAATCTTGCGAATGCAGCGGGCGGTTTCGACTACACCCATTGGGGTAATATCGACGCAGGGCATCCCAAATTCCGCCGCGAGGTAGTCTGTGGTCATCGGCCCCAATTCGCGGTAGGGTGCGAGGTTAAACCAGGCTTGGGGCAGACTTTTGAGTTCAGTAACCGTCGCGCCTTCGGGGATAACTGCATTGATCGTAATTCCCAATTCACCCATCAACTTTTTGAGTTCGGTGCAGTCATGGTTATTGTGGAACGCCAGAGTTGAAATCCCAATAATATTTACCGAAGGCTTCTCTGTCTTTTGAGTAACTAAATCGCCCTTCTTGCGTCCCTTCTCGATGTAAAATTGGACGATCTGCTGTAGGGTACGATCGGCAGCCTGCATCTCATTGAAGCGATAATGATTGACATCCGCTAGCAGTACATCAGCTTTGGCTTCGAGGGATGCACGTTGAACGAAGTTCGCGAGATCTTCTTGGAGAATACTGGAGGTACAGGTAGGGGTAAGGACGATCAAATCTGGATGTTCTTCGGCATCTTTGCGAGTGATATTATCAACCACCTTCTCCTGAGAACCGCGCGAGAGCACATGTCGATCGACTACGCTGGTAGTGACTGGTGTAAAATCTCGTTCCCGCGATAGCATCGATCGCATCACGTTGAAATAATCATCGCCGATCGGGGCGTGCATGATCGCATGAACATTTTTAAAAGAAGTCGCGACGCGCAAAGTCCCGATGTGAGCGGGAGCAGCGTACATCCAATAAGCTAGTTTCATATCTCTTTGCCTTAATCCTGTGTCGATCGGTCGATTCTGTTTAAATTGTTGCAAACAAATCGGACTTTAAGCACGACCTTGGTGAAAATTTAACTTAATATATAGAAACAATCACAAAATACTCCAAACTTAATCTGAGTAAAAGTTTCGGTTCAGTAGCAGATCGACAAATAATTTAATTATTCGCAATAGTTATTGATGGTTTACAAAATGCTCCCATAGAACAACAGCATGGATCGAATAAAAACTGTCGACCGATTAGCCGAGCTGGCTAGATTATTTTTCCGATTGGGGTTAACTGGGTTTGGTGGTCCCAATGCTCATATTGCGATGATGGAAGATGAAGTTGTCAATCGTCCAGCAATTCTAAATTTGGGCAATTCAGGATGAGTTGGCAGTTGTGAGGGGTTCAAACTCATCAAGCATAAAAGAAAATAGATGCTGCCAGCTATCAAAGACAAAATAGGTAGTCAAAGTTCGCAGATCGTGGAAAAAGCG
>JANXVE010000114.1 GCA_025351825.1 Chamaesiphon sp. 341R_metabat_111
TTTTATTCGGCGGTTCCCCCCGAATAAGAAAACGACAAGACAGCGGCGTTTTTATTCGGCGGTTCCCCCCGAATAAGAAAACGACAAGACAGCGGCGTTTTTATTCGGTGGTTCTCCCCCGAATAAGAAAACGACAAGACATGACATCCCTACAGATAACTTGTAGGGGTACCCTTCATGGGTACCCAAAGGTTGTGGCTCATCTCACATCCATCATCCGAATTACATTAGTGGGTAAAGATTTCACTACCGATTGATATGACTTTTGACACTGGCAATCCTTTCTGGAGAAGCGTTAAGATAAATGTAAATATACGTAACAGATATTATTTGCCAGTCATTCCTCTGTAAACTAACCAGCCATGAGTTTCTATGCAATTATCCTTACTCAAAAATCTTAAACATCCTCTCCCTGTTGTAGTAGGCGTTGCAGCAGCGACAATTGGGGTGGCTGCACTGGGAAGTGTCGCCATGACACAATTCAAGCCAGCTCCTAAAATCGATCTCGAACGCTACACAGTGACTGCGAAAGCTCAAGATTTGACAGATCGGATCATGGCTAGTGGTAATATTATCCCGTTTCAGACGGCAAATCTTAGCCCGAAGACATCTGGCAGAGTAGCCCGCATGTTTGTCGAGCAGGGAGATCGGGTAATCCAAGGACAGAAAATCGCTCAAATGGAAAATGCCGAGGCTCAAGCGGCGTTTGCCCAAGCCCAAGCGAATGTGCAGCAAGCTCAGGCGAATTTGAGTAAAGCCAAGAATGGGACGCGGGTTGAAGAAATTACCCAATCTCAAGCAAAGCTAACCCAAGCTCAAGCCAATCTGAACAAGGCGAAGAACGGCAACCGTCCTGAAGAAACTGCCCAGGTACAGGCAAAATTAGCCCAGGCTCAGGCAAATCTGAATTTAACCAAATCCATAGCTCCCCAGCAAATCCAACAGGCTAACGCTCAAATTTCCGCTGCTACAGCGAAGCTTAAACTCGCTCAGGCACAGATCGATCGCTTTCGATCGCTCAAAGCGTCAGGAGCGATCGCGCAGGATAAGCTAGATACAGCTACGGCTGACTATCAGACAGCTAGAGCCAGTCTACTAGAGGCTCAACAAAAACTCTTGCAGATCCGCAACAACAGTCAGTCTGAACTCAGCCAGCGGGAAGCAGTTGTCAGTGAAGTTCAGCAGTCCCTGCGCCAGTCTCAACTCGGTAGTCGATCGGAAGATGTCGCCAGTTTAGCCGCTCAAGTCACTCAAGCACAAGCAGCATATCAACAGGCAAAAAATGGCAGTCGCCCTGAAGAAATCGCACAGTTAACTGCTGCATTAGCTGTTGCAAATGCCCAATTACAATCAGCTCGATCGCAATTAATAGATTCGACAGTTATTGCTCCGTTCGCAGGCTTAATTACTCAAAGATATGCCAGCATTGGGGCATTTGTAACTCCAACGACTTCCGCCTCAACTAGTACATCGGCAACATCTACGTCGATCGTTGCCCTCGCGAAAGACATGGAAGTCAAAGCGAAGGTACCAGAGGTAGATATCGGTAAAATAAAAGTTGGTCAAAAAGTTGAAGTAACTGCCGATTCTTTTAGCGATCGACCATTTCAAGGTACAGTCAGGCTGGTTGCACCCGAAGCGGTAGTCGAGCAAAACGTTACCTCATTTGAAGTGCGGATCGCTCTCGATACTGGCAAAGATTTATTGCGATCGGGAATGAATGTCAACACTGTTTTTAGCGGTAAAAAAACTAGTAATGCCCTCACAGTTCCAACCACTGCAATCGGGTCTAAAAAAGGCAAAACTGGCGTGTATATTCCTGGCGAAAACAACGAGCCAAAATTCAAAGAAATTAAAGTTAGTGGAACTGTCAAAGACAAAATCCAAGTCCTTGAAGGTCTGAAATCTGGCGATCGAGTCTTCATTGATATTCCCCCAGGATTCAAAGAAAAAATGATGGGTGATAAGCCGTAAAAAATATGAACCTAGTTGAAAGTCTAACTATGGCAGTCCAAACCCTCGTATCAAATAAGATGCGAAGTGGTTTAACAATGCTGGGAATTGTAATTGGTAACGCTTCAGTAATTGGGATGATTGGAATTGGTGAAGGCACTCAAATTCTTGCCCAAGATCAGTTCAAAAACCTGGGACCAAATACGTTATTTATCCTACCTGGATCTCCCAAAGCTCAGAACATTCGATCGGGTGGTGTACCGCCAACACTAGTACTGAGTGATGCTAGAGCGATCGCTCGTCAAGTGCCTGCTGTTGCTGGTGTGGCACCAGTTTTACAAAATTCGTTTGTGGTGAGTTATCAAAATATCACTACTACTTCGATCATTCAAGGTACAACCAAAGAATTTCCATCTGTCCGAAACTTTGCAGTCAGTAAAGGACGATTTGTGACATCGCAAGATGTCAAAGAGGATAAGCAGATTGCTATCCTCGGTACAGATATTGCCCAACGATTATTTAGTAATAACGATCCATTAGGCAAGCAAGTTCGGATCAATAATGTCAGCTTTGAAGTAGTTGGTTTGATGGAAGCAAAAGGTTCTTCGTTTGATAGTAATCAAGACGATGCAATCTTTGTGCCAATTACGACTATGAGTAAGCGCATCATCGGCAGAACATCACCATTTGGACTCCGATTATCATTGATTTCCGTATCGGCGAAAAATAGCGAAAGTATGGATGCTGCCGAATTTCAAATCACCAATTTACTTCGCCGCCGCCATAAGATTGTTAACGAAGATGATTTTACCGTGCGGAACCAAAAAGATGCCCTTCAAATCGTCGGTACGATTACCAGTGCCTTAACATTACTATTGGGGGCGATTGCAGGTATCTCACTTCTAGTCGGTGGCATCGGCGTGATGAACATCATGCTCGTATCTGTGACTGAGCGTACCCAAGAAATCGGCTTGCGGAAAGCGATCGGCGCAACTCAAAATGATATCCTGGTGCAATTCACGATCGAAGCCATTATTCTATCCACCGTGGGCGGGATTATTGGTACTTTAATTGGGATTGGTGGCATTGTTTTAGTCCGAAACTTTACTCCCATGACTACCGCTACTACTTCGCCATCTGCGATTATTTTAGCTGTCAGTGTATCAGGTGCAATTGGTTTATTCTTCGGTGTCGTTCCGGCTCGACAAGCTGCTAGACTAGATCCGATCGAAGCCTTGCGCAGCGTTTAAAGTAAAATTAGATGTGACTACTGCCTACCTATACGATTGAGTCAATGACGTATCGGGATGAAAATATTAGTTAACGACACAATTGAACAAACCCGACTTTTCGGAAAAGTCGAGTCTGTGTCACCACCAATTTGTTAAAATTTAACCGAGAACTAGATCGAGACTCAATTGCAACGTGGGAAATATACTCGATCGAATTAGATCGTCACCTTCAAATTCGGCTGGCTCATACCAACCATCATCGAGCCTAAAGATAATAAGCTTATTCAATAGCGGATCGATAATCCAGTATTCAGCAATATCGAGAATGCTATACTCAGAGCGTTTAGCACGATAGTCAGTATTCTTGGTCGATTCGCTGACGACTTCTATTACCAAGATCGGCGGAGCTTCTGTAAATTCAATTACCGCCTCACGAGTTGCCAATGTGCGCCACTGTTCTGCTGGAATCAACACCAGATCGGGAATCCGACAGGTATCCCATTTGCCCCCGCGTGGACTGCGAATGCCTACTAATCCAGGTAATACCACCCAATCTAGATTTTGACTGGCAATTTCTGTCTCTAGACTATGTTCGATTGATTTGATAATCGCGCCATGTTTTCCCGTGCCCAGACTCATGGGGATGAGTTCTCCATTAACTAATTCATAACGACGATCGCTACCATCGGTATAGTTGAGGTATTCTGCAAAGGTCAGTTTATCGATCGAGATAGTCATAGCAGATCTTCACCAACTAGATTATTGTCATTTTAACATTTACCCCCTGCCTAATTGCACTACCGACGTTTTGGCAAAACTAATCTCTCGCTTTCCGCATTTTCACTAGGCACGATGCGCTGTTTGAGCGATCCTGAGACGGCTTATCAAACCATCGATCGAGCTGTCGCCACAGGCATCAATCATCTCGAAACAGCGCGGGGATACGGACAAAGCGAAGCATATTTAGGATTGGCTCTCCAGCGCGGGCTACCAGTGGCTCGATCGCAATTGTACATTACAACCAAGCTGTCACCGACACCCGATCGAGCAGTTATGGCACAGTGGATTGATGAATCCCTAGCACGCTTACAGCTTGACTATATCGACTGTCTGGCGATTCACGGGATTAATACTCAGGAGCATTTAGACTGGATGACAGATGGCTGCTATCCGGCGATTGTGGATGCGATCGAGTCTGGTAAGGTTAGACATATTGGTTTTTCTACTCACGGCAGCTTGGATCTCGTTCTTGCGGCAATTGAGACAAAATTATTTGCATTTATCAACCTGCATTATTATTACTTCTATCAAAGATTGGCTCCAGCGATCGAACTCGCAAGCAAATACGACATGGGGATATTTATCATTTCCCCTGCGGATAAGGGTGGGAAACTATACACCCCACCGCCGAATTTAGTGGAATTATGCCAACCATTAACACCCCTGGCTTTTAATTATCGGTGGCTGTTGGCAGACGATCGAATTAGTACTCTGAGTCTCGGCGCGGCAAATCCTGAGGAGTTATACCCCTCATTGGATCTAGCCGATGCTAATTATCCATTGACAAGCGTTGAGATCGGTATAATCGATCGATTAGAGCGGCAATTACAAACTAGTCTCAATTCAGATCTTTGTAGTCAATGCCATGCCTGTTTGCCTTGTCCCGCACAGATTAATATCCCCGAAGTATTGAGACTGCGAAATCTCGCGGTTGCTTACGACATGACTGATTACGGACAATACCGTTATCAAATGTTTGAAAATGCTGGACACTGGTTTCCAGGGATGAAGGCAAATCGGTGTAATGAGTGTGGTGATTGCTTGCCACGTTGTCCGCAATCATTGAATATTCCGCAGTTGTTAAGTGATGCACATGACAAGTTGCACACTCGTCAGGGTAGAAGGCTGTGGGATTAGTGGAACAACTGCTCACGTCTTGCATCAGTATGGAGATGTCAGTAATAAGCGTAGATCTGAGGGTACCCATAAAGGGCACCCCTACACAATTAACCTGTAGGGGTGCCCTTTATGGGTACCCTCTGGATGTAGCAGTAATAGTATCTATAGGATGGATCTAATCTGTGAGTATACTGATTGACAATTTCTGCATCTTACCAAATAGCTCGATCATGCATTATCTCAAGTTTTATCTAATCGCTATTGCCTTTATTACAACCAACCTTTATCCATTCATCTATTCCGTCAAAACTGCTCAAGCGGACATCAAACCAACTTCACCAGTTCAGTCAAATATTTCGACTAGTCAAAACTTCGTTAATCAAGGTACCGAAATATTATTAAATGGTAAAACTCTAACTATTCCCTGGGGACAGTGGCAAGTAGGAAATAGTCTGAGATTGGGTATCAGTGATACTGCACTCGACCGACAGATGGGCGTAGAGTTATTTAGTAATAGTAACTATCAAACCCAGCCGATCGATTGGTATGCTAGTCAACGATCGCTAATTACGCTCAAGGCTAAACTTAGTAAGCAATATCGCTATCTAGATATCACCGAACTTGCCAAAAGTAGCGGCTGGCAATGGCAACTAATTGGTGGCAAACTCCAACTAAATACGCCAGCAACTAGAGTAACCAACGTTCAACGTCAAACCATTCCCAAAAACGGCAGAATTGCCGTCACATTAGACAGAGCTACGCCCTGGAAACTAAGTCAAACACCTACAGAAGGATATCTGACGATCGAAGCAAATGCCGATCCTGCCTTACTCGCTCAATTTAACATTCCACCCATTGTCGATCCTGCGAATATCGATCCAGACGACGATCCAACTGCACAGAAATTAGAATACAAAGTCACAAGTAATAACAACCAAACAATCATTCAATTCCCGATTGTCAAAGGACAACGAGCTAGGGCAAAATTATTATCACCAACTAATCTAGAAGTTAGTATTAATCCCAGCTTGGCAATGATACCCGATCGAGAGATAAGTTGGGCACCAGGATTGAAATGGCGACAAAAGTGGGTCAAATTGGGAGCCAATAATTTCCCTGTTAGTTATCTCGAAATCGATCCGCGTCAAAAGGGGATTAAACTTCGACCAATTTTACCCCAAGAACCAAATCTAGTCGGTAGTAATCACCTTGTCAAATTTGCTCCACCCGCCCAAGTTGCTGCTGCAATTAATGGTGGCTATTTCAATCGCAATAATCGGATGCCACTGGGTGCGATCAAACGCGACGGCAAATGGCTATCTAGTCCCATTCTAAATCGCGGTGCGATCGGTTGGAACGATGGTGGTCAAATCCGGATCTCTCGGCTCAAAATGCAAGAAACGATCGATACATCTACAGGTACAAAACTGCCAGCACTCGCACTCAACAGTGCTTATGCCCAAGCCGGATGGAGTCGCTACACCAGTGAATGGGGTCAAACCTATAGCCCCATTCAAGCTAATGAATCGATCGTTACTGTCCAGCAGGATAAAGTCACCCAAATTACCCCTGGAAACCTGGCTGGAAGCGTAAACTTGCCAATTCCTATTAATGGATATTTGCTAGTCCTGCGGGGGCAGCCAGAGCTGTTTGGGAGTATTAAAGTTATCACCGTCGTTCCGGGTCAAACTGCCATAAATCTCAACGGTGGTACTCCCGCAAATGAATATTTACCAGAATTAAAGGGACAGCCAGCTTTGTCTAGCCTTCCCATCGGCACAACCCTAACGCTGAAGCGGCAACTTACCATACCTGAATTTGAGAACTATGCCCAGATTATGGGAGCTGGCCCGTGGTTGGTGCAATCGGGTAAAATAGTCCTCGATGCCAAAAGTGAAAACTTCAGCGCAGCCTTTAGTAAAGAATCCGCCGTCCGCAGTGCGATCGCCAACACCTCTACAGGTAATATTATCCTCGTCGCCGTCCACAATCGTGCAGGTGGCAAAGGCCCAACCCTCACCGAAATGGCGCAACTGATGCAGCAAATGGGCACCGTAGACGCACTCAATCTCGACGGTGGTAGCTCCACCAGCCTATACCTCGGCGGGCAACTAGTCGATCGAGCTTCAGCCACCGCAGCACGAGTCCACAATGCAATCGGTATCTCAATCGAACCCTAATTTGCCTAAAAAAATGGCGATAGTTAGCATTCTAACTACCGCCATTTCAGTTTAAACCCCGATTTCCCTTCGTAATGAGTGCAAGAGCAACACTACTAACAAGAATACTTTTGAACATTGATTGCTGATTGAACTAGCTCGAATCAACGTCTATGTCCTAAATATAACTGCTTCAATCTCGATCGACCTCAGCCATATTGCTAGGAACCAAAGAACAATTGTTACAAGCAGATGTAAGTATTGCCGGACAATCAGTCACACTGTTCCAGTCAATTGGTAAAGTTAGACTCTCTACTTCAAAACCGATCTCCCAGTTGGCCTAAAACTACCGCTTATAATATGCCACAATCGTAGATAGAGGCAAATCGAGTATCCGCATCCCATGACAGCTAATCTTCCCCCCCAGTACGACGCAAAGACCACCGAAGCCAAATGGCAGCAGATTTGGGACACCAACCAAACCTATCAAGTCGATCCGGCTAGTGGTGGGAAACCCTTTTGTATCGTCATTCCACCACCTAACGTCACGGGAAGCCTGCACCTGGGACACGCCTTTGAGCAATCGCTGATCGATACGCTGATTCGGTATCATCGGATGCGCGGGGATAATACTCTATATCTTCCTGGTACGGATCATGCGAGTATTGCGGTACAGACGATTCTGGAGAAACAGCTCAAGGCTGAAGGTAAAACACGGTACGATGTCGGACGCGAGAAATTTCTAGAACGTGCTTGGGAATGGAAGGCTGAATCTGGTGGAGCTATCGTCAATCAGCTCAAGCGATTGGGGGTGTCGGCTGATTGGACGCGGGAACGGTTTACGCTGGACGAGGGGCTGTCTGCGGCGGTATTAGAAGCATTTATCCGGCTTCATAAAGATGGGATGATCTATCGGGGACAGTATTTAGTCAATTGGTGTCCGGCTTCTCAGTCGGCGGTGTCGGATTTGGAAGTTGAGAATAAGGAAACTAACGGGAATCTCTGGTATTTTCGCTATCCGTTGAGTGATGGTTCAGGATTTATTGAAGTCGCTACAACCCGCCCAGAGACAATGTTGGGCGATACAGCGGTTGCGGTAAATCCTAAGGATGAAAGATACAAGCATTTGATTGGTAAAACAGTAAAATTACCGATTTTGGGGCGTGAAATTCCGATCGTTGGTGATGATTTTGTCGAGGCGGAATTTGGGACGGGTTGTGTCAAGATTACGCCTGCCCACGATCCAAATGATTTTGCGATGGGTAAACGGCATAGTTTACCATTGATTAATATCATGAATAAAGACGGCACTCTCAATGAGAATGCTGGCGAATTTAATGGGCAAGAACGCTTTGCAGCTCGGCGAAATATTGTTGCTAAATTGGAAGAATTGGGCAATCTAGTCAAGATCGAAGCTTACAAGCATACAGTGCCCTATAGCGATCGAGGTAAAGTACCTGTAGAGCCATTGTTATCGACTCAATGGTTTGTCAAAATTCGCCCGATGGCGGACAATTGCCTTGAGCATTTAGACAGTCAGAACTCCCCCGAATTCGTCCCCCAACGCTGGACAAAGGTATATCGGGACTGGTTGGTCAAATTGCAAGATTGGTGTATCTCGCGCCAATTGTGGTGGGGGCATCAGATTCCAGCTTGGTATGCTGTCAGTGAATCTGGTGGTGAGATTACCGATAACACGCCGTTCTTTGTGGCTAAAAATGAAGCTGAAGCACGGGCACAAGCGATCGAGCAGTTTGGTGCAGATGTCCAATTAGTCCAAGATCCAGACGTATTAGATACGTGGTTCTCGTCTGGCATCTGGCCGTTCTCAACACTTGGCTGGCCAGAAGAAACAGCAGATCTAGAGATGTATTATCCAACATCAACGCTAGTTACGGGCTTTGATATTATCTTTTTCTGGGTAGCACGGATGACGATGATGTCTGGCTATTTGACAGGTAAAATGCCGTTCAAAGATGTTTACATCCACGGTTTAGTTCTGGATGAGAAAGGTCAGAAAATGTCTAAGGCAAAGGGAAATGGAATCGATCCCTTATTGTTGATTAATAAATATGGTACTGATGCTCTCCGATATACCCTAATCAAAGAAGTTATTGGTGCTGGTCAAAATATTCGCATCGATTACAACCGCAAAACTGACGAATCAGAATCTGTCGAAGCCAGCCGGAATTTTACCAACAAAATCTGGAATGCAGCGCGATTTGTGATGATTAATCTGGAGGGTAAAACGCCACAACAGTGGGGTCTGCCCGATCGATCGAATCTCGAAGTTGCAGATCGATGGATCTTGTCACGTTTCCATCAAACAGCCCAGCAGACAGGCGAATATATCGATCGATATGCCCTGGGTGAAGCGGCTAAAGGATTGTATGAATTCTTCTGGGGCGATCTTTGTGACTGGTATATCGAGCTAGTCAAGTCGCGGTTGTTGGAAGATGCGGAGCCAACTAGTAAGTTAGTCACCCAACAAACTCTGGCATTTGTATTAGATGGCATCCTCAAACTGATCCATCCATTCATGCCTCACATTACCTCAGAAATCTGGCAAACTTTCACCGAGAGCGATGAACGTAATGATATCTCGATTCAACCATATCCGATCGCGGACGCTAGTTTAATCGACACGGAACTCGATCGAGAATTTGAACTGCTGATTGGCGTAACCCGCACCATCCGTAATCTTCGCGCTGAAGCAGAATTAAAACGGGCAATTAAAGTCACGATTATCATCCAAAGTGATAGCGAACAAGAACGCCAAATTCTGGAGCGAGGCAGAACCTATCTATGCGATCTAGCGCAGATTGAGGAACTAACGATCGTTGACAAACTAGCAGAAGAACCGACGAGATCTATCGCTAGTGTCTTTGCCACAGTCCAGATTATCTTACCCCTCACAGGCGTAGTCGATCTCGAAGCATTCAAAGCTAAAATTCAGAAGAAAATCGATAAAATTGATAAAGAGATCGAATCGATTCAGAGTCGTCTGAACAACACTAAATTCATGGAACGTGCAACTTCTGAAGTAGTTGAACAAACGCAGGATAGCTTAACTGAAGCTGAAAAACAAAAAGAGATCCTACAAGCAAGACTCGAACAATTCTAGAGGTTTAATTTTATGCAATTACTCCAAAAAACTTATACGCCAGCAGAATATCTGGAACTAGAAGAAAAGGCTGAATTTAGAAGTGAATATCGCGACGGAGAAATAGTACCAATGGCAGGAGGAACAACCAATCACAATCAAATCAGTGGCAACGTTTACGCCAATCTAAAATTTTTGCTGAAAGGACAAGATTATCGAGTATACATTAGCGATGTCAGGTTGTGGATACCGCCAAATCGTCAGTATACATATCCAGATGTGATGCTGATTCAGGGCGAACCTAGTTATCTAGAGAATACAACTTCTACTGTGACTAATCCTCGATTGATTGTTGAAGTTTTATCAAAGTCCACGGGAAATTACGATCGCAGTGAGAAGTTCGATTACTATCGATCGATTCCAACACTCCAAGAATATATCCTAATCGATCAGTCTTGCTATCATGTGTTGCAGTATGTCAAAACTAGCCCAACTCAATGGTTATTAACCGATCATAATCAGGCTGAGGGAGTTGTGCAGTTAGGATCGATCGATCTTGCTCTTAGTTTGAATGATATTTACGATCGAGTTAATTTTGAAGAAATTGAAGAGTAATACTATCCAAGAAATCCCCTCTTGGGAGGGGTGCCCGCAGGGTGGGGTGGGTAAAATTTACGCTGAATTTTTTCAGTCCAAAATGCCTGATTAGCTCTAGCAGGAGTCAATCGGGCATTTTGGTAAATAGCATAGATCTACCCACCCCGCCCGTTGGGCACCCCTCCCAAGAGGGGATTTGCGATCGACTAGGGCGATAGGTAAGTATATTGAGTCAAACTATGTTCGTAGTTTTGCAATAGACGTTGGGCTTCGGCGATCGAGATTCGATCGTCCAATAATGCTTGTTCGGCTTTTTGACGAATACTTTCGATCAAGTCTTCAACGTCATATTGAACATAGCCAACGACTTCCTTCATCGTGTCGCCTTTGACAACATGTTCGATCTTATAACCCTTAGGGGTTTTCTTGATATGAACGGCATTGGTATCGCCAAAGAGGTTGTGTAGATTGCCCATGATCTCTTGATAGGCACCACCGAGAAATAATCCTAAATAGTAGGGTTTGTGTTCTTCTAGTGGGTGCAGCTCGAGCACATGTTTAACATCTTTGAGATCGATGAATTGGTCGATTTTGCCGTCGCTATCGCAGGTGAGATCGGCGAGTATTCCGCGTCGCGTTGGCTCTTCGGCTAATCGATGAACTGGCATAATCGGGAACAATTGATCGATCGCCCAGCTATCTGGCGCAGATTGAAATACTGACAGATTAATGTAATAGATTGAAGCCATAATTTGCTCCAACTCTTCCAAATCTTCGGGCATATATTCCTCTTGCTTGGCGATGTTGAGGATTTTTTGGCAACAAGCCCAGTAGAGTTGTTCGGCGCGAGAACGTTCGGTGATGGTCAGATAACCAAATTTAAAGCGGCTGAGTGCTTCTTCTTTAAACTGATTGGCATCATAGAACGCTTCGCGGAAATTTTCGGGGCTAATACTTTCGTATGTTTCCCACATATTCCGAATGATTTGGTGTTCGGGAATCGCGATCGGTTGGGGCAAATCTGTCCGTACTTCGCAGGTACTGAGTACATCAAAGATCAGAACTGATTGGTGGGAAGCGATCGCCCGTCCACTTTCACTAATTAAGGTGGGAACGGGAATATTTTTCTCGCCACAACTTTCGCGGACTTCAGCGACGATATCGTTGGCGTAGTTTTGAAGATCGTAGTTTTTGGAGGCGTGGAAATTGGTTTGAGAGCCATCATAATCGATGCCCAAACCACCGCCCACATCGAGATATTTCATGTTTGCGCCCAGTTGGACGAGTTCGACATAGATTTTGCTGGCTTCGCCGATCGCATCTTTGATCACCGAGATTGAGGAGATTTGGGAGCCGATGTGGAAGTGCAGGAGTTGGAGCGAGTCCAGCATATCGACTTCTTTCAGCCTGTCCACCACCATGATAATTTCAGGAATCGTCAGCCCAAATTTAGCCCTGTCGCCACTGGAGACACCCCAGCGACCAATTCCTTTGGCGTTGAGCTTGGCGCGGACACCAAGGTTGGGCTTGCTGCCGAGGGACTTGGCTGCGGCGATCGCAATTTCGACTTCTTCGATCTGTTCGAGGACGATAATTGGAGTCTGGTCGAGTTTCTGAGCCAGCATCGCGGTTTCGATGTATTCACGATCCTTGTAGCCATTACAAATTAGCAATGCGCCAGGATTGTCTAGCATGGCGATCGCAATCATCAGTTCTGGCTTGGAACCTGCTTCTAAGCCAAATTGATAAGGTTTGCCAAATTTGACTAGATCTTCGATCAAATGTTTTTGCTGGTTGCATTTGACAGGGAATACGCCCTTGTAAACACCATCGTAATTGTAACGGGCGATCGCCTTGGCAAAGCAAGCATTCAGCCGCTCAATTCGGTGCTCTAGGATGTCCGAAAAGCGAATTAGGAGGGGAAGTTCCAACTTCCGCTGTTTGAGGGATTCAACCAGCTCATAGAGGTCTAGAGAGCCACCGCGATCGCCCTGAGGAGCGACCGTCACATGTCCCGCAGCGTTAATTGAAAAGTAGGGTTCGCCCCAACCCTTAATCCGGTACAAATTCTCGCTATCTTCGATCGTCCAAGCTGCCTTTGGCTCGTCTGATTGACGCTGCTGTTGAACACCCACGTTCGTTTCAGCCTGAGGATCTACGGTACTTCTCAACAACTCATTCAATTCCGCAGCTACGATTGCATCTTGTAGCTCTAGTCCCACATTTTTTTTAGCCACTGCCTATCCCATTTTTCCTAGCTAACGAATTCCCGTCTGCGATCTTAACGCATTATTCACAGATCTCTCGATCGTTTCCATGCCTTTTCACCCACTTAATATACCCAGGAATTTGGGAGAATTTAGTAAGCAAGGGAAATTTGAGATGGGGCGTGGGGGACTGGGAGACTGGGAGACTAAAATCACCATTCACTCTCAACTCTCAACTCTCAACTAATTCCTAAAGCCTAATCCCAAAAGCCTTAAGCGTCATCGGTCCCACATCACCATCGGCTGTTAAGCCGCGCTTGAGTTGAAATTTAATCACCGCATCTTTGGTTCCCTGACCAAAAGAGCCATCAACGGGGGTTGAAAATCCGTTGTTGACTAGACTCTGTTGGATGCGGGTGACAACAGAGCCACCATCACCCAACTGAAACAGGGTGACGATATTAAATCCAGTAATCGAGCACCGATCCATTTTTGCAGCGGTTTGAGCACCAAATTTGCCATCAACAGTCATCAACTCGCTGGGATTGAATCTATTCCATAATGTCTGAAAAGCTTTGACACCGAGATCGTCAACATCTGTACGACCGTTATCTTCAAAGAAATGAACCGGATCGTTTCCACCCAGCCACTTCCAACCATTCGCCAAGAGATGGGGTTTCCAAGCATTGTAATTGGCGATATCGATCGCCAAGCCGTTTTCGTGGTTGCTATTACCTGGTTTAGCCGCGAGGGGAATCAGTCTCGGAGCCTGTTGGAAAATGCGATAAAGAATATGCTGCTGGGCGACGGTACGATAGGCAGAGTTAACTGTCATCCTCAGGTTGGATTGTGCTCTCATCCCATCTCTGAGGGCAGCACGCAAGGTTTCTTTAGCTCCAGCCTGAAGATAGAAATTGAGATATGGTGCTGGTGTGATATTCAACCCTGGTAAACTCTCGAAGTTAACCAAAATACTCGTCTGGAGCGTATTCATTTGGTTGATAATTTGCCGACTCAAGCCGCTGACACAGCCAGTGTCAACTACATTAGCTTGGATCATCTTATCGATCGCTTCTTTTACTGTAGTCATGATGCACCCTGTATAAAAGTTGAACTTTTTTGACCCTTGCCAGGATCTTGCACCATTATGACCTTTGACGCAGCTTTTTGATTGAAAAGCAGCCAAGGTTGAATTATTTTAATTTCGTCCTGATTGCACCTGGGAGGATGTGGATATAGGAGTGGTAGATGCACCCTGATTATTCGTCCCCAGCTTACTTTTGTAAGCTGGGGCTTTTTCTTGGTTGGCTAAATTACTTTGGTTTTGTCCTGATAGTACTTGGGAAGGTATGGATATAGGAGTGGTAGATGCACCCTGATTATTCGTCCCTGGCTTACTTTTGGTAAGCTGGGGCTTTTTCTTGGTTGGCTAAATTCTTTTAGTTTTGTCCGGATCGTGCTTGGGTAAGCGCGGATATAGGAGTGGTAGATGCATCCTGACTTACTTCGGTAAGTCGGGTTTTTTTATTTGTGCTCACATTTTGCACTAATTTGACAATACTATTGCTGGGCGTAGATCTAGGGTACCCACGAGGGGCACCCCTACAGGTTAATTGTGTAGGGGTGCCCTAGATCTACGCTAAATACTAATGTTTTCACACTAGCGCAATGCGATCTGATGGCAAGATAATTAGATTATCGACAACTTCTAACTGAATCTTATTTTTGAAGACCACATCTTTCCAAGTTTCATACTGAGCTGGCTGACAGTACCTGTAGAGGTAGGAATTATACGATCCTTCAATTCCGGTCATTACCCTCATTACGTCGGTTGCAGCAGCTTTTACACCATCATCTGTAGATCGAGCACCCAAATAAAAATCATTTCCAGGCCATGATACATGATCCCAAGCGACGAAACTAAATAAGGCATAATCATTAAAATCATCACCATCTTCGGCGTAGTCCTGCGGTTGGCAGAGTTGGGGCTTATTGATATTTCCCTTTGTTAAAGGTCTAACAAAAAAACTAATTCTCTCAATTTCAATGCGTTCATTTTCGCACTCTTGATACGGATCGAAATAAACAACTTTAATATTGGAAAACTTACTTCCATGAGTTTCCAGAAATTCGACCAGCGTTTTTCTCAGTTCGGTACCTAATTGTCCTCTAAATTTACCTGCAAACTGACCGCAGCCCATACCAGGAATTGTAATCAGTGCCATTTTACCTTGCTGTTTAGCTAGTTGATTCGCATGGATAAATGCTGGTAATAATCTGCGTTCGTAGAGTCGATAATATCCTTGTGGATCGATCTCGCCACCACTAGTCACTTCGCCCCAGTCTACAGGTGTAATATTGTTCCCATTTCGTAAGAGTGCGCCTGGAGTGAAGATTAGGGTTGCAGCAAATGGAATGTGATGCAGATCGGGATTGCGATGTCTGCCATTATCATAGACAGTGACAGGGGTAAAGATACTTGTATCACCTAAAATCGAAAGCTCTGCTTGATTCCAATCAATCCCATTGCCATAGATTTCAACTTCGGCAAAAAATTGGGGATGTTTAGTTCTAACTAGCAGTTCAATAAATTCAATCGTTGTGATTCGATCGAGGTCTAAATGTTTGATTCGATCGAATACATATCTACCAGGACTAGTACCAGATTTAATCTGCTCTAGATAACAAACTACTTTCTCAAATGTTTCTGGATTGATTAGAACTTGATAATTTTTCATCGTTTTTTAGCGATCGAGCTTATAATTGTAAAGACTCTACAGATTTTTCGCTCGGATGATTAGCTATCTCAAAGGCATCGCCATTCAAATCCAGACTCCGACGAATACTCGATCGATCTTAATCTTAGAGGTGAATGGGATCGGCTATGAGTTGCAAATTCCCCAGCGAATGATATTGGAAGTAGTCATAAATAGCGAGCTGCTGGTATTTGCCCATCAGCAGGTGCGAGAAGATTCGATGACGCTGTATGGATTTAGTTCGGCAGCCGAACGAGATTTATTTAGACAATTGATTAGTGTTAGTGGGGTGGGGGCGAGTCTGGCGATCGCTTTATTAGATAAACTAGGATTAGCGGATACGGTTTCGGCGATCGTCACTAGCAATATTCAGCGGCTATCTACCGCTCCAGGTGTAGGCAAAAAAACCGCCGAACGCCTCGCTCTGGAACTGCGGAGCAAGTTGGGACAATGGCGTGTCGCATCAGGCTTGATGGAAGCTCTACCGCTAGTTAGCCTAAATCCAACCATGCAAGCGGAAGTTGAAATGACATTGCTAGCCTTGGGCTACTCAAATGATGAAATTCATCATGCTTTACAAGCTATTAGTCAAGATAGTTTAATGGTCAAAAGTCCCAACATTGAAGATTGGCTCCGATTGGCGATCGCCAGCATTCAGTAGGATAATATTATCACCAAAAATATTTGCCAGCATGGTATTATAGCGAGTGGCTTATTACTCGTCTGCCGTCCTGAACCGAAAGCAGATTGAATCATTAAAACTAATCTAGATCCTAGCCAGTAAAATTATAATTTCAAATTATTTTCCATGTCCTCATCTCCCCAGTTAGACGATTTCGATGATGCTGAGTTAGTTACCCTCACCGATGAAGCTGGACGTGAACTCCCCTGCTACATCGAGCGCGAACTCGAACTCGACAACCAGACTTACTTGCTGTTACTGCCAGTAAATGCACCCATCGAAATTTTTGCTTGGGATGAAGATGATGATGTTACTGAATTAGTTTCGATCGAAGAAGAAGAAGAAATCAGTTTAATTTTTGCCGATGCTCATGCAGTACTAGCAGAACAAAATCTTACCCTCAAACGTACCGCTTTTACCATGAGTGCGATCGGTGAATTGCCACCACTCGATCCGCTGGAAGTCGTAACGATCGAAATCGACGACGAAGATGATAGTCTAGAACCAGAAGAATTTCAAATTCTGGCCCGGTTTTATAATGAAGAGCAAGAGTATGCAATTTGCACGCCAGTAGATCCACTGCTGTTCTTTGGTAAAACCGATGACAAAGGCGTAGTTTCCTTGCTCTCCGAACAAGAAGCCGAACAATTGCAACCAATGCTCGAAGACATGTTGTTAGATGAAATCTAAAGGTGGAGAAATGACTGTGAAATCGATCGAGACTGCCCCAAAGTGGTTAAAAATTCTCGCACCAGTTGGACTGTTGACACTCCTCTCTGGCGGCATCGGTACCATCTGGTGGAATGGGATTACTGCACCAGCTTCAACCGATCCCAGTGCCAAAGCCATTCCAATTCAAGTCAAGTCTGGTATGTCAGTTCAGGCAATTGGCAAGGAACTAGAAGAAAAAGGAGTCATCAAATCCCAAACGGCTTGGAAATTGTGGACGGGTTGGCAAGCAAAGCAAGGTAAAGGTACACCCCAAACAGGTAACTATGAACTCTCGCCAAATCAACCGCTAGATGCAGTTACTGCCAAACTACTAGAGGGAAAAGTTGTCCAATCTGGATTTACGATCCGCGAGGGTTGGAATATTCGTCAGATGGGCGAATACTTCGAGAAAGCAGGCTTATTCAAAGCGGCTGATTTTGTCGCAGCTACCAAAGAAATTCCCAGAGATAAGTTTCCCTGGCTTCCAGCGGGAATTCCTCATTTAGAAGGATTCCTATTTCCTGAAACTTACAAAGTGCCTAAGGAAACAATCACGCCTAAAGGGGTTGTGACACAGATGCTCAAACAGTTTGAGCAGATCGCCCTACCTGAATATCAGAAATCTGCTAGTCAAAAGCTCACTCTTCTACAGTGGGTGAGCTTATCGAGTGTAGTCGAAAAAGAAGCAGTTAAAGCGATCGAACGTCCTCTTATCGCAGGCGTATTTACAACTAGACTCGCCAAAAATATGCGACTAGAATCCGATCCTACCGTTGAGTACGGCTTAGGCATCAAACAAACAGCGGACAAACCATTAACATTAGAGGAGGTGAAGCGACCCAACCCCTATAATACCTATATGAACGCTGGAATTCCACCAGGTCCGATCGCTAGTCCAGGCATTGGCAGCCTCAAAGCCGTACTCGCACCTGACAGCACCGATCTATTGTTTTTCGTAGCGAGATACGATGGTACCCATGTATTTAGCAAAACCCTCAAAGAACATGTCGCTGCTACCAACTCTATTCGTCAACAGCGCAACGCTAGTAAGAAATAGCTAATTGATATTCAATACCCCCAGCAACATGGAAAAATACTTCGTAGACGATCGATCGCATCTTCTATGAAGTATTTTTTTAATTGATAGTTATAAAATTAGGCTTTGGGAATTAGTGGTTTAGTAAATAGTGGTTTAGCCATCAGTCCCCCAGTTCCCCAGTCCCCCAGTCCCCCAGTCCCCCAGTCTCCCAGTCCCCCAGTCCCCTCATCACCCATTCACAAAATCTGATTTCCCACCTGTTTTGCTAATCAGCCGAATATTTTCAATTTGCATCGACTTCTCTAAAGCCTTTGCCATATCGTACAGCGTCAAAGCAGCGATCGATACTGCCGTCAACGCTTCCATCTCCACCCCAGTCTCAGCTTTGATCGTAATAGTCGATCGAATCTGGAATCCTGGCAACTCTCGATCTGGTGTCAATTCTACCGCAACCTTACTCAAGGGGAGGGGATGGCAGAGGGGAATCAGATTCGCTGTCTGCTTCGCTGCCATGATGCCTGCAATCCTGGCAGTACCGAGCGCGTCACCTTTGGGAGCATTGCCTGCCAGAATCGCTTCTAGAGTCGCTAGGGACATTCGCACCTGGCAACCAGCAACGGCAGTCCGCTTAGTAATAGATTTGTCGGAGACATCTACCATCATCGCTTCACCTCGATCGTTCAAATGGGTGAGTTGTTCACCAGTTGCAGCAGAATTAGTTCGATCGGAAGAATTTTGCATGATTGATCTAAAGTATGTTATATTGAGTTGCTGGTTAGGGCGAGTAGTTTAGTGGATAGAGCGTCCGGCTACGAACCGGAAGGTCGGGGGTTCGAATCCCTCCTTGCCCACTATCTAAAAAAGACAGATTAAAAAAGACAGTGTTTGGGAATAATCGCCCAGCACTGTTTTTTTGTCACTTTACTTCAGGATGAGGATCGAGACAGGTATCGCCACTCATCTGATTAATATTACCAATCATCTGATATAGTCTGCCAAAATCCCGCCTGTCGAATTTGAAGACTAGACGCGGTAAATCTTTAATAGTCACATCATCTAATTCATCCGGTAGAGCAGTAGTTTGAACGATCTTACCGCTAGCAACTAGATCGCCAAATTCTTGGTTGAGGAAATCCAAGTCTCGATCGCAAATTGCCACCTTCAACCGGATCGCAAACTCATCACCCACATAGCGGCTAGAGTGATACACCTTGTAAAAACTCCGAATCACCTCAGCCGCCACCTGAATATCATCAGTAATCGTGTACAGATTCAGATCCTCGGCACTAATCCAGCCTGGATTAGCTAGATTCTTGCGGAGGTAGCTATCCCAATCCCGCCAGTATGTACCTCCAGGTCGATCGATTAGCACCAGTGGTACGGGACCATAGCGACCAGTTTGGCACAGCGTCAACGTCTCCAGAGCCTCATCCTGAGTACCAAACCCACCAGGAAACAGCGCGACAGCATCACTCTCGCGCAAGAAAAATAATTTACGAGTGAAGAAATATTTAAACGCGATCGATTTAGGATCGCCAGCTATATATTTATTCGCTCCTTGCTCATAGGGAAGCTGAATATTTAAGCCAAAAGAATTCTCAGCTCCAGCTCCAGCATTGGCGGCTGCCATAATCCCACCCCCAGCACCTGTAATCGTCATAAAGCCCTGCTGAGTAATCAAGTGCGCGAAATCATGGGCAAGCTGATATTCGATCGCAGTATCAGCAGTTCGCGCCGAGCCAAACACAGCAACTTTCCGAATGTGCCGATAGGGATAAAAGACCTGAAACGCTCGTTCCATATCCCCAACCGCCGCACTCAAAATCTTCCAGTCCAGCCTGTCGATCTCCGTCTCAGCTAGCTGTAAAATCGACTCCAGCGCACGTTGAATCCACTTACCATTCTCCATAGTCGGCAATCTATCGATCGTGGCAATTAGGTCTTGTTTGAGAGTAGATAGAGCATCCATAGAAAAGTTGGGAGGTGGGGGTTGGGAGCGCGGGAGCGCGGGAGCACGGGAGCGCGGGAGCGCGGGAGCGCGGGAGCGCGGGAGCACGGGAGCGCGGGAGCGCGGGAGCGCGGGAGCGCGGGAGCGCGGGAGCACGGGAGCGCGGGAGCGCGGGAGCGCGGGAGCGCGGGAGCGCGGGAGCGCGGGAGCGCGGGAGCGCGGGAGCACGGGAGCATAGAACTGGGCTAGCACCAACAACCCAATCCTGAAAATCCTGAAAATCCTCCAAATCCTGATAAAAAAACGTCTCCAGCCTATTCTAGGCTGAGACGCACACACTTGTAACCGAGATATCTCTCCTACTGGTATGGAAGGTTACAGATATTTTTCGACAGTGTTAGACAAAGTTGCTTTGGGAACTGCACCAACGACTGTATCAACTTTTTGACCGCCTTTAAAAATCATCAGGGTGGGAATACTGCGGATGCCATACTGACTGGCAACATTAGGATTGTTATCTGTGTTGAGTTTATATACTTTGATTTTGCCTTCATACTGAGCGGCGATTTCATCAACCACAGGCCCAACCATCCTACAAGGGCCACACCAAGGTGCCCAAAAATCTACTAATACGGGAATTTCGCTATCCAGGACATCTTCTTTAAAAGAACCGTCTGTAACTTCTACTGCTGACGACATAGATCCAATCCTTTTTTGTTAGTAGGTTTGCTCAGTTTATATGCAATTTTATCACTAGAAGTTAGAGTCTAGGGATTAGGAAAATAATTCGTAATTACTCTCAATTCCCACTTCGACTCCGCTCAGTGAGCGGATCCGAACTGTATCCCAACTACTAGTAGGTTTCAACGTGCCAGCGACCAGCACGTTTCATTTGGCTGCGGTATTCAGACCACTTCACGTCAGACTTGATTGCTGCATTGGTCAGAGCTGCGTCTATGCCTGTTTCCATGCCCTTGAGTCCACAGATGTAAACGTGAGTTTTCTCTTGTTGAACCAATGACCACAGTTCATCAGCATTTTCGGCGATCCGATCTTGGATATACATTTTGCCACCCTCGGCATTTTTCTGCTCGCGACTGACAGCATAGGTCAATTTGAAGTTATCGGGATATTTCTCCTGAATTTCTTCGAGTTCGCCTTTGTAAAGAATGTTGGGAGTTGTGGCTACACCAAAGACTAACCAAGCTAAACCTTTGAATTGGTAGTCAGGATTGACGTTGCGTTCGTTGTCTTTGAACATCCGCCACAGGTAAGCACGGAATGGTGCAATCCCAGTTCCGGTTGCCATCATGATCACTGTTGCTTCAGGATCGTCAGGTAGGAGCATTTCCTTCCCAGTTGGTCCAGTGATTTGGATATCATCACCAGGTTTGATGTTGCACAGGAAGGTGGAACAAGTACCTTCAACTTCTTTACCAGTTTTTTCGTCTTTGTACTCTAGTTTGCGGACGCAGAGGGAGACAGTTTTGTCATCAATATTGTCGCCGTGACGGGTGCTGGCGATCGAGTACAGCCGAATTTTGTGATTTTTGCCCTTACTATCTTTACCTGGGGGGATGATGCCGATACTCTGTCCTTCAAAGTAGCTCAAGTCTCCAGCCGAGATATCGAATTTGACATGCTGTACCATGCCAATACCGCCTTCAGCTAGAAGTCCATCGTTGGATACGCATTTGCCAACGAACGGAGCATTCGGACGATAGATGTTGACAGGGACATCTGCATGTTTTTTAGCTGCTGGTGCCGCTGTTGGTGCAGTTTCTGTTGGTGCAGTTTCAGTCGATGTGGCAACGGGTTCGCTGCTGGCAACGAAAGTTGGCTCCGCAGCGGCTCCCAGCAGACGAATGTTGAGAATTTTGCCGCCTAAGCTGGCAATTCTCCGCATTTCCTGATTCATCCGCCGATATGGTACGGTGAAGAACTGACTACCACTGAGCCGAATTTTGCCGTTGCCACTGTCAGCAGAGCGATCCTGTAGCCCTGTGACTTCATAAACATACATGCGGCTGTTGGCTGATGTGCTACCAGCATTACCGCTCAGACTTGGATTGTACATTGGTATTTTATATCTCCGAACCCGAATAGGTAAAATTATAATTTAAGTTACTTCAGCAAATCGCGCATGATTTGGACGATCGACAAAGCGTAGGATACAGATGATTTGCACTTTATAAACATATCCCCGCTAGGATACCGTAGCTGCGCCCCACTGCACAAGAGTAAATTGGTCGATTTCACGAACTTTGACTCTCCGTAGTATAGATCTGGAACTTACTACCACCGTTGGCATCGCCTTCCCCGTGGGAAATCGACTGAAGATGGCTCGTTGGCGGAGCCTCTCCCCTGGAGAATCGATTAGCTCGATCGAAGCTATGATGTTGACTGAGTATCGTTTTAAAGCTCGATCGTCCACAAGTTAGTTCGATCGATTTTAAAGGTAAGAATCGGGATGAATTGTATTGAATTTTACCAAATTTTAGTCGATCGATCGAGATCTAACGACCGATTTGGGGGATAATCGATCGATATCGACATAAAAATCGATTTAAAAATTGTTCTGTGTGCTAGCTCAATGGCGGGGCGGATTGAGGTAAGATCTAATCTCAAAGAAGTAGAACTACTAACAAAGAATTTCGATATAAGAGGACAGCTATGACCAGTAAGGTAGATCGTGTGGTAGTAATTGGCGTTGCCGGAGATTCCGGCTGCGGCAAATCAACGTTTTTGCAGCGGATTATCGACTTGTTTGGGGAGGATTTTGTCACTGTAATCTGTCTGGATGACTACCATAGTCTCGATCGATACCAACGGAAAGAGCAAAAAGTAACGGCACTAGATCCCCGTGCGAATAACTTCGACCTGATGTATGAGCAAATCAAAGCTCTCAAAGCTGGTCAAACGATCGACAAGCCCATCTACAATCATGAGACTGGTCTGATCGATCCACCTGAGAAAATCGAACCAAACCATGTGGTCGTGATTGAAGGCTTACATCCACTTCATGATGAGAGAGTCCGTGACCTAATTGACTTTAGTGTCTATCTCGACATCACCGATGATGTAAAAATCGCTTGGAAAATCCAACGAGATATGGCTGAACGCGGTCACAGCTATGATGAAGTCTTGGAAGCGATTAACTCTCGTCGGCCTGACTTTGAAGCTTACATTGAGCCTCAACGTGGACATGCTGACATTGTAATTCAAGTGTTGCCAACCAAATTGATTGACGATAAAGAAAGCAAGCTCTTGCGGGTACGCCTGATGCAGCGTGAAGGTGTCGCTGATTTTGAGCCTGTTTATCTCTTTGATGAAGGCTCGACCATCAACTGGAGACCTTGCGGTCGGAAACTTGAGTGTCCATTCCCAGGCATTAAAATGTTCTACGGTCCCGATGTCTACTATGGACATCCCGTATCCGTACTCGAAATTGATGGCGAATTGGGCAACCTAGAGCAAGTAAGTTACATCGAGAGTCACTTGAGCAATATTTCGACTAGACAGAAGGGCGAAATGACTAGTCTTCTCCTCCAACATAAAGAATATCCTGGTTCCACCAATGGTACTGGTTTATTCCAAGTTATGGTCGGTCTAAAAATGAGAGCTACCTACGAACGATTAACTAATCAAGTTAAAGTAGCAGCTAAGGTTTAGTCGATAGTTGATAATCGATGGTTCAACTTGAAAGAGAGGGGGTTAAATACTCCCCTCTCTTTTCGTATGCAGATGGCTATTATTCGATCGGTCTGTAAAATTGGATCAGATATTGTTAAGATGGAGTCGATCCGATCCGATCGTCATTGCCATGATTGCCACTACGACAAAAAAACTGACTAAGGCAGAATTTTGGGCATTAGCAGATGCCAGCGATCTCACTTATGAATTAATCGATGGTATTGCCATAGCTAAAATGTCTCCTAAATATTTTCACGCCAGATCTGCTCGCCGCATCCTCAATATTTTAGAAGAATGGGCGAAAGATCGGGGTCGGGCTGAAATGGAATGGGCATTCGATTTGAGTGATAGCTACACACCAGTACCAGATTTAATTTACGTTTCATTTGACAGGTTGCCCGAAAGTTGGAATGAAAATGCGGCTTGTCCAGTATCACCAGAACTCGCAATCGAAATTATCTCGCCTGGGCAAACTTTTGGACAAATGACTCAAAAAGCTGGTATTTATCTAGCTGGGGGTGTGTTGCAAGTTTGGGTAGTAGATCCAGCCGCCCAGAGCGTTACAGTATTTTATCTCGATCGCGCTCCCAAAACTTATATGAATAGTGAAATAATCACCGACGATCTATTTCCTGGCTTATCAATTGAGATCGATCGATTATTTTAGAAGATCGGCTTTGGATTATAGTCTCAACTATGCTGATGATTCCGGTTCATGGTAATCGTGATTTACCAATCGGAACTTTGAAAGGCATCATGAAAGATGCAGAACTCAGTGAAGAAGATTTGAATATTTAGTCAATTCTACTCTATACCCCGTAATTTTTATGACAAATATTCCTGTTACAGTTTTGACTGGGTATCTAGGTGCTGGTAAAACTACACTGCTCAATCGAATTCTGACTCAAGAGCATGGTAAAAAAGTTGCTGTAATCGTCAATGAGTTTGGAGAATTGGGAATTGACAATCAGTTGATTGTTGATACCGATGAAGAGATATTTGAGATGAATAATGGCTGTATTTGTTGCACGGTTCGGGGCGATTTGATTCGGATTATCTCTAAGCTAGTGCGCCGACGCGATCGATTCGATCGATTGGTAATTGAAACTACTGGCTTGGCAGATCCTGCGCCAATTATTCAAACTTTTTTTGTGGATGAAGATGTCCAAAATCTGACTTATTTGGATGCGGTAGTGACAGTGGTTGATGCCAAACACATCAGTCAACATTGGGATGCTGATGAGGCAGTAGAGCAGATTGCATTTGCCGATCGAATCTTACTTAATAAAATCGATCTAATCAGTGCTCAAGAGTTGGATATCCTCGAACAACGGATTCGTCAGATGAATGCAATGGCAAAGATCTATCGCACTCAAAATTCTGACGTAGATCTAGATTGTATCTTGGGTGTGAATGCATTCGATCTCGATCGAGCATTGGAAATCGATCCAGCATTTCTTGGCGAAGAACCTCATGTTCATGATGAGACTGTCGGTTCAATTTCATTAGTAGCTAATGGTTCGATCGATGTTGCCAAATTAAATATCTGGATTAGTGAATTGCTCAAAAATCAGGGGCAAGATATCTTTCGGATGAAAGGAATATTAAATATCACTGGCGATGATTGCCGCTTTGTCTTTCAAGGCGTGCATATGATTTTTGATGGTCGTCGAGATCGAGCCTGGAGAGCCACAGAAACCCGTAACAATCAATTGGTATTCATCGGACGCAATTTAGATGAAAAGGCACTCCGTAGCGCATTTATGGGCTGCCTGAGTTGATGAGTAGGGTGTGCGATCTCGGAGGATAACGCACCATTACAGCAGCCATTCTGCCGCTCGATCGCCTAAATTGAGTAAGATACTTACGGCTTTGCCCAGGCGTGGTCGTTCGGTTGTCTTATCAATAAATTTCTGGACTTGCTCGACAACACCCATCGCGGCTAAGTAGGAAGCAATTGTGTCTAAATGAACGAGATACTCAGCTTCGGAAATTGGAAAAGAAGCCTGTTCTTGATATTTCCACATTATTTGTAGATAGATCTTAGTTGGAGTTTTTTTGATCTGAACATCATAGGAGTAGTCCCATTTTGTCGTAATAATTGCTCGGAGTTCTTGTCCAGTCATCTTAGGAGTTGGGAGTTGGGAGTTGGGAGTTAAGAAGTTGGGAATATTTGACTCTATTAACTATCCCCTATCTTCAATTCGCCTGTATTTCCATCCAAAGTTGCTTCAACCCCAACGGGTAAAGCAGCATTGCAGCCGTCGTGTCCGAAAGGGAGATTGGCGACGATGGGAACTTGGAGATCGGTGAGTCGATCTCGGAGGACTTCTTCTACTGTAAAGCTAGAGACTCCTTCAGGTGCATCGCATTGACTAAATCTCCCAATGGCAACTCCGGCAACTTTAGACAGTGCCCCAGTTAGTCGCCAGTGAGTGAGTAATCGATCGATCCGATAGGGAGCTTCGGTAATGTCTTCGATCGCTAAAATTGTACCAGTTAAGTCTGGCTGAAATGGCGTACCGAGCAGATGAGTCGCGACAGTGAGGTTGCAGGGCAATAACTTGCCAGTAGCGACTCCGCCTACCCAGCTATCGCCCTGAAGTGGTGGGAGTGGCTGTCCGGTGACTAGCTTAAATAATCTGTCGATCGACCAGTCCGGCTCATCGGCTAAAGTAGTCAACAATGGCCCATGTACGCTGACAATCCCGTGCTGTGCCAGACTCCACAATAATGCGGTAACATCTGAAAATCCAACTAACCATTTGGGTCTAGCAGTCGGACTCCACTGCCAATCTTCTAATAGTCTCATGCCGCCATAACCGCCTCTGACACACAAGATTGCCCGACATTCGGGATCGTCCCAGGCTGCTGCTAATTGGGCGCGCCTGACTGCATCTGTGCCTGCGAGATAACCCCATCCCTCACCAACATCTGCTGATACTTCCACCCGATAACCCTGTGCGCGCCAAATCTCGATCCCTCGCTCCAAGGCAGTTCCTTCCCGTAATCTCCCACTAGGCGCAATTACTCGCAACAAATCTCCACTTTTGAGGGGTAAAGGTGTTTGTAAAGGGTAAATCATGGGTATTTATAAGAGAAGGCGAATTTATTTTTAGATAAATGTAAAGATTAGCTAGCGATCGCAGGTTAAGATTTGAATCGACGACTTTTTATCCTGCCAGATCGACTCGTCGAAAATATCTCAAGCCATCCACCTGAATTGCCATGATAGCGCAAACTATCGGCTGACCAGAGCAACCCCAACCCCATGACCAACCAATTAGCGACAAAGATCGTCTGCCCCAATCCTGAATGTCAGGCTCCCAATCCAGTGAGTCACAATTTTTGTGCTCATTGTCGGACTGCTATTCCGAAAGTTTATTTGTGGGCTGTGGGCGAGGATGTCTCCAGCTTGAAAGTCGGTCAGACATTGACAAATAACCGTTATGTCGTCGTTAATAGTCGGGTGTTATTGGATACCAAACCTGGCTGGCAACCAGAAGTAGTCGAGAAAGTGCCTGATTTTATTACTCCTTATCTGCACTTGGTCGAGCACCGTCCCCACGTTCCTCAAGTTTATGGCGCAGTTGCCTTCAATCGATCGGGGCGGAGAACTTCCACCTTGTGGCTGCTGGAAAAAGTGCCAGTTTATAGTGAGGGTTTGGGAGCTGCCTTTGCAGGTAAATTGATGCCAGAAATCAGTGAGAGTTGGAAAGGTGCTGGCTCGATGCGTCAACTCAATTGGCTCTGGCAAATCGCCAATCTGTGGGACCCGATGCAGGCTGAAGGTGTGAATAGAACCCTGTTGCACCAAGAAGTATTGCGCGTCGAAGGTGGATTGGTTCGGGTCATCGAAATGATGCCAAATGGTGACTCCAAGCCAAAACTCGCCGAGCTGGGCAAGCTGTGGAAGCACTGGCAAAAACACGCGCGGATCGGCATTGCCCAGACGCTAGAAAAGATTTGCAACGGCTTGCAAAAAGAAGAAATTGTAACTGCCACCCAATTAATTGCACTGATAGATGAAGCCCTGCGAACTGTAGGTCAAAAACAGTTCCTCAACTGTAACTATCTCACCCTCAGCCACACTGGGCCGACCCGCGAACAAAATGAAGATGCTTGCTATCCAGCCAGTGGCGATCCACTGCATCAGAATACTGGCTACGACCTCAGTCTGGCGATCGTCTGTGATGGAGTCGGTGGGCATCAAGGTGGTGAGGTAGCATCCAGTTTAGCGATCGATACCATTCATCGTCGGGTCAAAAGCGTACTCGATAAACCCGAAAATCGCTACCCCGACAGTATCGCGATCCAAATCGAGAATTCTACCTGCGTTGCCAACGACCTCATCAGTATGCGGAACGACAGCGAAAATCGTCAGGAACGCGAACGGATGGGTACGACAATGGTGATGAGCCTGATCTATGGTCATGAGGCCTACATCGCCCATATCGGCGATAGTCGCGTCTATCGGATTACTCGTACTGGCTGTCATCAAATGACCCTAGATGACGATCTCGCCACTAGAGAAGTCCGACTCAATGGCATCCTATATCGCCAAGCTCTGGGCATGAGCAGTTCGGGTTCCCTTTTTCAAGCCCTGGGGATGAATTCTTCGACAGCCCTACATCCAAATATTCGCCGCACGATCGTTGATGAGGAATGTATCTTCATGCTCTGTTCTGATGGTGTCAGCGATCGCGATCGAGTGGAGCAGTATTGGCAAACCGAGATTCTCCCCGTTTTAGAAGGCAAAGTCGATCTCGCAACTGCCTGTCAACGCACGATCAACATGGCAAATACTCACAATGGGCACGACAATTCAACCGTAGCCCTGGTTCATTGTCAGGTCAAACAACCAGTTGAAGCCGGACAAAGCACCGCCTCAGAGTTTCCGACGGATCTTGCTGCTGCGTCATTAGCGCACTCAGACACCTTATTACTAGCCAATCCTGAAAGCCATAGTGGTAGTATCGATCGACAACGAGTACAAACAATTGGCGAAAAAGCTAGTTCTAGTAATAAAAAACCCCTATTATTCGGGGCGATCGGTCTAGTATTATTAATCTCGATCGGCACTGGTGGATGGTTGCTGACTCAGGGTAAGCCTAGTGTGCCAGCTTCTACGAGTGCTCCGAGGTAGGTAGGTAGGTAGGGCGCGGGGGCGTGGGGGCGCGGGCGCACGGGTGCACAGAGGACTCTAAATCTTACTCCCACGCTCCCGCGCTCCCACGCTCCCATGCTCCCACGCCCCCGTACTCCCAACTCCCAACTCCTAAACCTTCAACAAATCCGCACCCTCAATCACTTTCGCCGACATAATTTTGTCGTCAGCCTTGAGTTGTCCGAGGACTTCTTGCCCTGAAGTTACGTACCCAAATACGGTATAACGTCCGTCGAGGAGATTGCGTCCGGCGGGAGTGAGTTCTGGCTCGAACAAGAAGAAAAAGAATTGCGACGAACCGCCGTTGGGATCGGCATCAGAGCGCGCCATTGCGACTGCACCGTAGGAAGAAAATGGTAGTACTGGTTCCTCGCGGAATCTGCCAGCATCCTCCATTGTGATGCCATACATTGGCTCTTTATCACCCTTAACCATTACTTCTAATGGTACTGCCCGATATTTTTTGGTTTTGGGATCGATAAAACCAACTTCATCCCCAGGCGGATCGCCAATTTGGAGCACATAGTCATTCTCCGCACGGCTGAAAGTCATATCATTGTAGAAGCCGCGATTGACGAGATCGACAAAGTTGCCTGCGGTTACTGGCGCGGTGTAGCCATCGACGATGACGCTAACATCGCCCTTAGTAGTCTTGAAAGCGATCGTCGCCCGACCTTCAAGCTGGGGAATGTTGCTATACTCGGCTGGCACTGTATAGGGAAAACCCGTTACCATTGCAGCTTCGAGTACACCAATTTTTGCTAGAGCCTGAGCGCGTTCGACTTGCACTTGAGGCTTGTTCTTTGCTTCTACTGAAATAGTTAGAGCATCGACACTAGTTTGAATTTCGTTAATTAGAGTTTGTGCCTCCGCTTGCTTGGCTTCAGGTACACTCTTGAGGATGTCTGCTTGCTTTGTTTTCAATACGACAGCAGCCTTCTTGACATCACTAGTGATGGTGCCCCATTGTTTGCCACGGAGGTGATTGGAGATATCCTCCAGACTATCCTGAAGATCCCGTACTGGTTTATTATCGATCGGCAGTGCATACCGCAAGATCGCCTGTCCGTCAGTAATCGCATTGCCGGAAGGTAATAGGGTTCCGGCGTTAACTCCCGTAGCTAGACTGAGCAATAGCATCGTAACTACCCCCGTTTGGAACCATTGTCGCCAGCGGCGCAGTGTGGGCGAGTTCCCCGCCCATACAACTGCGACAAGACAGCGATTAAGTATAGATTTTTGACCCGTTTGCATCTGATAAAAATATTGATATAATTCTTCTCTTATATTGCCACATCCCCGCCCCCGTAAGTTCTATGATTTTAGACCGCGATCTCAAGAGCTAAGTTTCGCCTACTTCAAATTGGCGGATTACAAAGGTGTTGCTGCTGGGCAATCAGGATGGCGTGAGATCGATCGCGTGCGCCCAATTTGTGCAACATCGCATGAACGTGAACTCTGACCGTTGCCGGAGCAATATAGAGGGTTTCAGCGATATCTCGATCGATCTTGCCAGCAACAATCAGCGTGAGGATTTCCCGTTCGCGATTAGTCAACGAAATCCCATGTTGCGACAGCCGTTCGCCACCAAGATCGAGCATTGTTGCACGGCTTGCCGTCTGCGTCAGCAATCGAATTTCTGCGGTGGCAGTCCGATCCCACCAAGATGCCCCCGCCGCTACAGAACGCACTGCCAGGATTAATAACTCCGGCGCAATCCCTTTGAGGCAATAACCATGAACGCCAGCTTCAATTAGTCTGGTAATTAAAGATTGCTCCGAATGCGAAGTCAACGCTAAGACGGGTAAATGAGGCTGAAACGCTTTAATTTGACGACAGGCTTCTAACCCGCTCATTCTCGGCAAACCAATGTCTAGCAGCACCAAATCTAGCGGCTGTCGATTGGTTAACTCAACCGCAGTTTCCCCATCAGCAGCTTCCGCCACAACCTCAATCCCTGGTTCTTGTTGCAGCCGAAATTGTAACCCTAGCCGAAAGAGTTCATCATCTTCTACCAATAGAATTCGGATCGGTGAGTTAGGCAAGTTGGGGGTTGGGGGTTGGGAGATCTGTAGGTTGGGTTGAAGAATGAAACCCAACGAACTCAACTGGGAATTGGGAGTTAGGATTTGTGGGTTAGTACCGATCGCCTAATCCTGCAAATCCTCAAATCCGATAAATCCCGATCGGTAGCTTAAATCCAAACATTGCACCAGCAGCATCGCGATTCTCTGCCCAAATTATACCTTGATGAGCTTCGATAATTTGGCGACAGAGGTAAAGTCCCAATCCTGTACCTTGGGCTTGTCTATCGCTATGCCCTTGATAAAAGCGTTGGAATAGATACGGTAATTCTGTGGTGGTAATGCCAGAGCCGGAATCAAGGATTTTTACTACTTGTCGATCGGCATGAGATTCCAACACAATTTCAACTCGTTCGCCTCTGCGAGAATGATCGATCGCATTTTTTAATAAGTTGGTAAAGACACGTTGAAGTTGAAACTTGTCGCCATTTACCCATAGAGATTGGCGAAAATCTGACGCACCATGATTGATGCTGAGATAGATTCGATCGGCTGCGGCTAGCGGACTGAGGGTAGTAACCACCTCTTGGGCTAAGGCTGTCAAATTGACTGGAGCGAGGGATAATTTTAATCCTTCGGTATCATTGCGATAAACATCCAAGAGAGTTTCAACTAATTGCAAGCTAGTCTGATGACTGCGAGACATCATTGCTAAAACTTGCTGTTGCATCTCCGTTGTCGTACCAAATTTTTCGGTTTGAAATGCTTCTAGAGTAGCGATGCCACCGAGCAAAGGTGTCTTGAGATCGTGAGTCAAAGTCGATGCAAAATCTTCACGCAGTCTGACTAGTTGTTGTTGAACATCTAGTTGAGATTTTTGTTTGGAAATCGCGACTCGATAGCTATAATTATTTTCACTCAACCACCCTGTCAGGATAAGTGTAGCTGAAGCGATCGCCCGATCGACTACCATTGCCATAGTAATTGCTTGACCGCCTGGAATCCACAGGTTGCTTAGTGTTAATATGACCGCGATCGTCGTAGCATAAATCGCTGCAATTCGACCAAATCGAAAGCTTGCCAGTAAAATTGGAGCGGGATAAAGATAACCGAATAAATAATCTACTGGAGTAGAGAACTCTAAGATTAATACAGCTAGAAATAGCCCAATAATCAAGCCAAATTCTAATGAGTGAGTACGTGAAGGTAGGAATCGATCGCTCATTAGTTGACAATGTCGATTAAACTGTATAGTGATATCGACAAGAAATAATAGTCAAATACTCATCTTCTACAGTATAAACTAACCGATTTAGATCGTCAATTCGCCGCGACCAAAAACCAGCTAAATTTTCGCGCAGTGGTTCGGGTTTTCCAATACCTTCAAATGGCTCGCGCGTAGTCGCCTCGATTAGTTTATTAATTCTCTTGAGCGTCTTTTTATCTTGCCCCTGCCAATAAATATAACTGTCCCAAGCTTCATCTGTCCAAGCCAATCTTCTACTCATTTAGCGCGTCTCGCTCTACTGCTTTTCCTTGCTTAAACTGGGAGATCGATCGTTCTAGATGAGCAGCATTTGCTGGAGACTTTAATAAATGCATTGTTTCCATCAGACTATTAAATGATTCCAATGACATCACCACTACGTCATCAGCATCACGTCTGGTGACAATCGTGTAATCTGCATCTTCTACCACTCGATCTAAAACAGTCTTGAGGCTATTTCTGGCTTCGCTGAAGGATACAACTTTCATATTATACTTGTACGGCTATTGGTACAAGTGTAACAGACTATCTTACTGATGTCTGTTTAGATAAATTTAGATTGAGACTAAACAAACTTGCAAAAAGACAAACAGATGTTTAGACATTCGTTAGTAGTTACTTAATCGATAATGATAGTTGTCCGCTAATAGTTAAGTTATTACTTAAATCTACCCATGTGGCAAGGGCTTTTTCAAATTGCTTTAACCTTATTACCGATCGTTCTCCTGACACCGATTTTAGGTCGGTATATGGCACGGGTATTTCAGGCAAATCCAGCGATACCTGCACCGTTAGATCGGATTTTTGCACCGCTGGAACGAGGGATCTATCGGCTCAGTCAAATCGACGATCGCGAAATGATGACAGGCTGGCACTATGCACGAGCAATTTTTGCTAGCAATATTGTGATGGCGATCTTTGTCTTCACCCTTTTGATGACTCAAGGTGGATTACCGTTGAACCCAACTGGTTTGGGTGCGCCGACTTGGGATACAGCTTTACATACGACAATTTCATTTTTAACGAATACCGATCAGCAGCACTATTCGGGTGAGACTACGTTTAGTTATGCCAGTCAAGTATTCGGCTTGGGCTTTTTGATGTTTACATCGGCGGCGACTGGATTAGCTGTCGGAATTGCATTTATTAGGGGATTAACTGGTAGATCTCTGGGTAACTTCTATGTAGATTTGGTACGCAGCATTACTCGAATATTATTACCGCTATCGATTTATATTGCCTTGTTATTATTGGTGACTGGAGTACCCGAAACTCTTTCCCCACCTGTAACTGCGACTACTTTAGATGGCGCAACTCAGACCATCTCAGTCGGTCCAGTAGCACACTTAGAAAGTATCAAACAGCTAGGTGAAAATGGCGGCGGCTTCTTTGGGGCAAATTCTGCTCATCCGTTTGAGAATCCGAATGGATTTACTAATCTTGTTGCTACGATTTCGATGGTGATTATTCCGGCTGCTTTGATCCATACCTATGGTATTTTTGCTGGTAATCCTCGTCAATCTTGGTTAATCTTTGGGATGGTATTTATAATTTTCATCATCTCGATCGGCATTGCCGCAATCGGTGAATATGACGGTAATCCAATTATTAATGCTCAACTTGGCTCACCGCAACCAAATTTAGAAGGCAAGGAAGTTCGCTTCGGCTGGGCACAAACAGCACTCTGGGCAGTTGCCACCACAGGCACAATGTGTGGAGCCGTGAATGGAATGCTCGACTCATTCATGCCAGCAGGTGGCTTAGTAACGCTATTTAACTTATTTCTGCAAATTATCTGGGGCGGGCAAGGAACGGGAACAGCATACTTATTTGTGTACCTGATTTTAGCAGTGTTCTTGACAGGCTTAATGGTCGGACGCACGCCGGAATTTTTGGGACGCAAGATTGAGAAGCCAGAAATTATCCTTGCTAGTGTAGTTTTATTAGTGCATCCCATTGCCGTCCTGATTCCCAGTGCCATTACCCTAGCTTTTCCTGAGACTTTATCGGGGATTAGTAATGCCGGATTTCATGGCATCTCCCAGGTGGTGTATGAATACGCCTCCGCCTCGGCAAATAACGGCTCTGGCTTAGAAGGATTAGCTGACTCTGCCCCAGCCGCAACCGGATTGTGGTGGAATCTCAGCGCGAGTATGAGTATGCTATTCGGGCGATATGTACCGATTCTCGCCCTGTTGTTATTGGCAGATGGGATGTCTCGGAAGCAACCCGTACCGATGACTACGGGCACACTCCGCACCGATACGGTGCTGTTTACCAGCGTGACGGCGGGGGTAATTTTGGTGTTGGGCGCGTTGAGCTTTTTCCCGATTCTGGCATTAGGACCGATCGCCGAAGCTTTTCAAATAAGCAAGCTCTAGAAAATCCCCTCCTCGGAGGGGTACCCGAAGGGTGGGGTGGGTAGATCTCCGCTACAACCCAGACAATTCTGATGTCGCTAGTGGGGTTGGGCGAATTTGTTTTTCAGTTTTCATCACAGCAAATATTTCTGGCATAAACCCGCCCCTACAGTCGGTTTAAAAAATCCAAAATCAATAAATCCTATGACATCAATACCTCGATCGCAACGCAAGCATACGCCCAAAGCCAAATCCAAAGGGATGTTCGCCCGCGCCATCAAACAATCCTTCCTCAAACTCGATCCGCGCATCGCCGTCAAGAATCCGGTGATGTTCCTCGTTTGGATCGGGACGATTATCACCGCAGTAATGACGATCGATCCCAATATTTTTGGCACCGTCGCAGGTGGCGATCTGCGGCTGTTCAATGGTTTAATTTGTGTGATTCTCTTTGCTACCGTGCTCTTTGCCAACTTCGCTGAAGCCTTTGCCGAAGGGCGGGGAAAGGCGCAAGCGGATGCCTTGAGAGCGACGAAATCGGATACGACGGCGCGGAAAGTTTTAGCTGATGGTTCGATTTCCGATATCAGTTCCACCAGCCTGCGGAAAGGGGATATCGTCAAGGTAATTGCTGGGGATATGATTCCCGCTGATGGTGAGGTGACGAGCGGGGAAGCGGCGGTGGATGAGTCGGCAATTACGGGAGAATCTGCGCCAGTATTGAAGCAGCCTGGAACCGATATTGCCAGCTCGGTGACGGGGGGAACGCGGATTCTGTCCGATGAGTTGCTAATTCGGGTGACGGCAGATCCAGGTAAGGGATTTATCGATCGCATGATCTCCCTGGTAGAGGGTGCAGATCGGAGCAAAACCCCGAACGAGATCGCCTTAACCGTGTTACTGGCTGTATTGACGCAAGTTTTTCTAATCGTTATTGCTACCCTGTCACCCGTGGCAAACTATGCCAAAGCTCCAGTGAGTATCGCCGTGCTGGTAGCATTATTAGTCGCGTTGATTCCCACAACCATCGGTGGACTACTGAGCGCGATCGGGATTGCTGGCATGGATCGGGTAGCTCAATTTAACGTCATAGCTACCTCCGGACGGGCGGTGGAAGCCTGTGGCGACATCAACACGCTAGTTTTAGACAAAACGGGGACAATCACCCTGGGGAACCGTTTAGCAGAGGAATTTATTCCAATGGCAACCCACGATCTCGCCAGTGTCGCTCAAATTGCCCTCGGTTCGAGCCTATTTGATGAAACTCCAGAAGGTAAATCGATCGTGATATTAGCCCAGAAACTAGGTGCAGTGCAGGAAGTCGATCGAGCCACCGCCACTGGCATCGAATTTTCGGCTCGTACCCGCATGAGTGGTACCGATTTAGCCGATGGTACTGAGATTCGCAAGGGTGCAGTGGATGCGATTAAAGGATTTGTCCGCTCCCGTGGTGGGCAAATCCCACCAGATTTAGATGCTGCTTACGAACGAGTATCGCGGCTGGGTGGTACACCACTGGCGGTATGTCAGGGGGACGATATTTATGGCGTAATTTATCTCAAGGATATTATCAAACCAGGCATTCGCGAACGGTTCGATCAGATGCGCCAAATGGGGATTCGGACGGTAATGCTGACGGGGGATAATAAAATCACTGCATCGGTAATTGCGGCGGAAGCGGGAGTCGATGACTTTATCGCCGAGGCGACTCCAGAGGATAAAATCGAAGTAATTCGCGCCGAGCAAGCTCTAGGTAAATTGGTAGCGATGACGGGGGATGGTACCAATGATGCTCCGGCTCTAGCGCAAGCAAATGTGGGCGTAGCCATGAATTCGGGCACCCAAGCGGCGAAGGAAGCAGCGAATATGGTGGATCTAGATTCCGATCCGACGAAGTTAATTGATATTGTCACAATTGGTAAGCAATTGCTGATTACTCGTGGAGCTTTGACGACGTTTTCGATCGCTAATGATGTCGCAAAATATTTTGCAATTCTACCAGCAATCTTTGCTAGTGCGGGAATTGGCAGTTTAAACGTGATGAATTTAGCAAGTGCTCAATCGGCAATTCTATCGGCGTTAATTTACAATGCGCTGATTATTCCGGCGTTGATTCCATTAGCTTTGAAGGGGGTGAAATTTCGTCCGTTGACGGCAGAGCAGTTGTTGCAGCGGAATATCTTTATTTATGGTTTGGGTGGGGTGATCGCACCGTTTATTGCGATTAAAGCGATCGATGTTTTGGTTGCTGCTGTGGGGTTGAGTTGATGCACAGATCTACCCACCCCGCCCTACGGGCACCCCTCCAAGGAGGGGATTTTTTAAAGAGTACCCCTTTTTAGTGAGTTTTAAAAATGAAAACAATTACCGTTATTGAAGATTTGCAGTCGATCGCAACCAAGTTATCCAGCCGTAAGTTAACCCGTTATCTACTCTGGAGTTCGGGTATCAATCTGATTCTTGCTCCTGTTGTATATGCTGCTACAGGCGGGACTATTTCTCGCGAACAGTCTTATGCTTTGGGACTTTTGGGCTTAGTGACAGTCGCTTTATCAATTTATCTATTCGCAGTCATCTTTCAACCGGAGAAATTCTAAAATGAATCAAGTTAAAGAACTCACTACCGCCATTCGATCGACTCTAATTCTCTGGCTAATTGTTGCAGTTATTTATCCGCTAATTATCCTAGTATTTGGGCAAATCTTCGTACCATTTCAAGCAAATGGCAGTATCATCAGAAGTAATAACGGTGTTGCGATCGGTTCTACTTTAATCGGGCAGCCATTTACTAGCAACAAGTATTTCTGGAGTCGTCCGAGTACGATTAGTTATAGTACCGATAAAACAGCCGCCCCGACGGGTGTTTCAGGAGCGAGTAATCTAGCTGTAAGTAATCCCGATCTTCCCAAACGAATTAAAGCTGAAATCACTAGGCTCAAAGCCGCTGGAATCAAACCAACCAGCGATCTAGTTTATACTTCTGGTTCTGGCTTGGATCCGCATATCAGTCTAGAGTCGGCGCGCAATCAAATTGCCCGCGTTGCTAAAGCCAGAGGACTGGATACAAATAAAGTTGAGATAATTATGACTCAATCGATCGAAGACAGATTTCTCGGTATCTTTGGCGAACCTGGCGTAAATGTCCTAGATCTCAACTTAGCCTTAGATAAATTAGCCAAATAGTTGGGTTTGTTGGGTTTCATTCTTCTGCTTGGTGCGCTGAACCGTCGGGAAACCCGACGAGCGCGCATCCGCAACCCAACCTACAAATCTAAACTTTAGATAAATTAAACAAATAGTACATGGTATCTTAACTATCAATTATCAACTATCAACTAAAGAACGTGCGCCATAAAGGTAGACATAAAATATTTATTGGCATGGCACCTGGAGTGGGTAAAACCTACAAAATGCTCCAGGAAGCCCAAGCCCTCAAACAAACGGGTATCGATGTCATTATCGGTATCCTGGAAACTCATGGGCGTGCTGACACAGCTCGTCAATCAGTCGGACTGGAGATCCTACCCAGAATCGGCAGTGATAGCGTAAATGCTAACTTCCTGGAGATGGATATCGACAGGATTATTCAGAGACAACCACAATTAGTATTAGTTGATGAATTAGCACATACAAATATCCCTGGTTCAGAGCGAGAAAAGCGATATCAAGATGTAGAACTTATTCTAGATGCAGGCATCGATGTCTACTCGACAGTAAATATTCAACATCTAGAAAGTCTCAATGATATCGTTGCTAAAATCACAGGCGTAATTGTCAGGGAGCGAATTCCCGATCGATTACTGGAAGCAGCAGATGAGGTAGTCTTAATTGATGTCACTCCTGAAACATTAGAAGAGCGATTAATTGACGGTAAAATCTATAAGCCAGAAAAGATCCAGCAGTCTCTCCAAAATTTTTTTCAGCGACGTAATTTGATCGCTCTCAGAGAATTAGCATTGAGAGAATTAGCCAATGCTGTTGAAGACCAAGGTAGTGAATATCCCACTCTAAATGGTCAGTATTGCTTGATTAGAGAGCGGATTTTGGTATGTATTTCTACCTATCCTAATTCACTACGATTGCTCAGACGGGGTGCGCGACTGGCAAATTATATGAACGCACCTTTATCTGTATTATTTATTGCCAATCCAAACCGATTTTTGAGTAAGTCGGAAAGTCTCCATCTGGAGCACTGCGAACAAATTTGTCAGGAGTTCGGTGGTAGATTTATTAGAGTAGTTAGTACCCAAATTCCCCAGTCGGTCGCTGAAGTTGCCGAACGCGAACATGTGACTCAGATCGTGATTGGCGAAAGTCAACAATCTTGGTGGAAAATTTTACTGCGGCAATCTTTTACCGAACGAGTACTCCGACTAATTAGATCGAAAGAAATCGATCTTCATATTATCGCTACCGAGCAGACTAAGTAGGGATAACGTCTAATTTATCTACCTAATCTGCTGCTTTAACGCTGGCATACAACTCTTTAAATAACCGCTGTTGGACGCTATGATCGACGATCGGCAGTGGATAGCCCACCTGATGGCGAGTCAGCGGTAAAAGATCGCCAGTGAGGATCATTTTTGTGTCCACAGACTTGAGTTCTGGCACCCATTTGCGAATATAGGTGGCATCTCGATCGAATTTCTGGGCTTGGGTATAGGGGTTGAAAATCCGTAGCGGTTTGGGATCCATCCCGCTCGACGCGCTCCATTGCCAGCCACCATTATTCGCTGATAAATCTCCGTCAATCAGGGTTTGCATAAAGTATTTCTCGCCCCATTGCCAGTTGATAATCAAATCCTTGGTGAGAAAACTAGCGACGATCATTCGACAGCGATTGTGCATCCAGCCAGTTTGATTGAGTTGGCGCATGGCGGCATCGACGATCGGATAGCCCGTTTTGCCCTCACACCAGGCTGTAAACTGAATTTTGTCGTTTACCCAGGGAAACTGCTTGAAGTGGTCGCGATAAGGCCCCTGGGCAAGGCTGGGGAAGTGATACATTGCTTGTTGATAGAATTCTCGCCATGCCAGCTCTTGTTGCCAAGTGGTAATGCCTGCGCGAGCTGTATCATCGCTAGCTGCGGCGGCGGCTGAGGTGGTGGCTGCCCAAACTGTCCGAATCCCAATTGTCCCAAATTTGAGAGCGGCACTCAGGACTGAGGAGCCAGCAACTGCGGGGTAATTGCGCTGCTCGTCGTATTGGGCGATCGAATCACTACAGAATTTCGCTAGTTGTTGGGCTGCTGCGGCTGTCCCTGGCTCCAAAATTAACGGTGCTGCCTTTGTAAATCCTAACTCAGCAGCGGTAGGCAGATCGATCGTCGGCAGTTGGGTTAAAGCCTGTATTTCGGCGGGAGTTAGTTCGCTTTTAGGTAACTCAACTACCACTGGGGCTGGTTTTGGTTGACTATTCCAGTTGCGCCAAAAGGGTGAATAAACGCTGTAGGGTTGCTTATTGCCAGTCTTAATCGCGTTAGGATCGTGGAGCAGTCGATCCCAGTTGGTATGGATTTGAATATTTTGGGCTTGTAAGGCTGTCGTTACGCGCTCGTCACGAGTCTGGGAATATGGCTCGACATCGTAGTGCCAGTATACTGCTCTGGCTGTGAGAGTACGAGCTAACTGAGGGATGCGATCGACTGGATCTCCATCTACAAATAATAATTGGCTACCTGCTTGGCGATAATCTTCGGCGAGGGCTTTCAAACAGCCCAACATGTATGTAACTCGGGCTGGCGCGATAGCATCACCACCGAGGATGAGTCGATCTATACAAAATACGCCAATAACTCGCGATCCGGTGCGACTAGCTGCGGCTAAACCAATGCTATCGGAGATGCGTAAATCATTGCGATGCCAAAATAAAACTAGATCTGACATTAAAGTTAAGTTGTGCCAAAAAAATCAGTAGTAGTAGTAGCAATTCATGAATTGCCCCTACTACTACTGATTTTAGCCGATTTAGCCGTTGGCACAGCCTGTCTGAAAGAGAATCGAGTCAGTTAGCTGTTACTTCCGGCTACTATTAGTGAGAGAACCGAAGATCGAATTGACACCCGCTGTCGAGATATTGCTAATTGCTTTAGGCAGACTTTCAGCAAAGGCACTAAAAGCAACATTAAACAATTTGGCTGGTTCCAATTCTCCTTTGACTAAGCCCCAGAGCTGTTGAATTTCGGATAGATGCAAGCGATTGTCTTCTGTCAATGCCATCACCAGTTGATTTCGGAGTGATTGCCCTTCCGCAGACATCAAGAATTGAAAGCCTAATTGAGCTGTCGGTAGCAGATCGAAATTGCGATCGCTGCGAGCAATTCCAATCATATTTTCCAGACGTTCCCACTGTAACTTACCATCTTTGATGATTACTTCAACCAGTCGCCGCCGCATTTCAGGTGTCTCACTATTGAGCAGTCTTTGAGCGACATAAGGATAGCCAATTTCGACGATCTTGAACTCTGGATTGAGGCTCAGAGCCACACCTTCCTGAGTAACTAGCGATCGAATAATCAGCGAAAACTGAGCGGGGATGCGGAATGGATATTCAAACATCAAGCCTGAAAACTCATCAGTGACGGTTTTGAAGTTGAAGTTACCAACGCTTTCACCCATTGCATTGCCCAGTACTTTTTCGAGGGCGGGAATGATTGGTGAGATGTCAATATCGGGAGTCAAAAAGCCTAGCTTGACAAAATCATCAGTGAGGGAAAGATAGTCTTTATTAATCAGATGCACAACCGATCCGGCGATCGTTTCTTTGGTATATTGGGTGAGTTGATCCATCATCCCAAAGTCGATAAATGCCATCCGTCCGTCTGCCATCGCAAATAGGTTGCCAGGATGAGGATCGGCATGAAAGAAACCAAATTCTAATAGCTGTCTCATCCCTGATGTCACACCAGCTTTGATTAGCTTATCTCGATCGAGTCCAGCTTTTCTAATTGCTTCTAAATCTGTGAGTTTGATGCCGTCAATCCACTCTAGGGTGAGGACTGTCTGACTACTATATCGCCAGTAAATCGACGGAACTTTGACAGTCGGATCGTCTTGGAAGTTGGCAGCAAATTTCTCGGCGTTGCGCCCTTCATTTTGATAATCGATTTCTTCAAATAACTTCACCCCAAATTCATCCACCACAATGGTGAGATTATCACCAAGATTCAATGGTAGCAATGGCTTGATCCAGCTAGCCGCCCACCGCAGCAGATACAGATCGCGGGTGATGACTGGCAATAGGTTAGGACGTTGAACTTTGACAGCAACTTCTTCGCCACTGTATAGTCTAGCTTTGTAAACCTGTCCTAAGCTAGCCGCTGCTACTGGACGCGGGGAAATCTCCTTATACAGTTCTTCAACGGACTTCTTGAGCTGAGACTCAATGATCTGCATCGCCAGCTCATTGTCGAATGGTGGAAGCTGATCCTGGAGCTTGATTAATTCTTCTAGGAAATCCTGCTTAATCAGATCGGGGCGAGTCGAGAGTGCTTGCCCGACTTTAATGTAAGTTGGCCCCAGATATGTTAGGATCTCGCGGAGCTGAGTAGCCCTGTCGCCTTTATTGGCTTCTACATGCCCGACAGCTCGATCGATCAGCAAGCCAATCAGGAATCCTGCAAACAGCCAGACAACCGTTATTGCCCTCCAGATGACTAGCCACGGACGTTTATTATAGTAACTGGCAATCGCTTGGGGGTTGTAACGGCGCAGTTGGGCAAGTTGTTGCTGGCTCACGGTTGGAAATTGGCTCCTGCTCGATCGAGTTGTGTTGTGATGAATTATCTGTCTATAGAGTTAACTTTCGTTAAGCTATGCTTTGATATCTTAACTTTATATATCTCATTAGATTAATTTTACTTAATATTAGTATACAAAGCTACTAAGTAGACCGTATTGGTGCAATAACCGAACTCAATCTTTGTCGATCGAATTGATAGCATAAAAACAACTAAAAAAGCTTAAATCTTTATAAAGAATCAAAAGACAATTACCCGACGGCAATTGAAGCTAGAGAGTCTCAGCAACCTGTGAGCTATTTTGCCAGCTCACTGTTAAATTCATTGAAACTCCGGCGTTTTAGTTCGACTGATTCCTTGCGAGGGAGTAGATCGAATACTTCGCGGAGAGTGTCGTCCATTTTTTCAAATGAAATTTGACCTGCCTGGTTGAGCCGAACTTTGCCAGCTTTATCGATTACTACAGTTTGGGGTACAGTGCCGCCATAGTAATAGCCGTCTTCGGTATCGGCATACTTTTTATCGAGGGCGAGACTATCGACGGTAACGGGGATAAAACTAGCCGCTTTGCCGTAATAAGCTTGCAATTGAGAGATTACTGTCGAGTATTTTTTACAGTCAGTACTATCATCGACGTAGTAGACTAATAACGCTGGCTTTTTAGCTTTTAAAGAGTTGGCAAGTGAGATTCGAGCTGGCACTAGGGAACCATTTCCAGCATAGAGCACGAACACATTGCCATCATATTTATCATCATCAATTCCGGCAAAAGCTGGATTGGCGAGTAGTAATGAGTAAGCAATAATTAGGGCAATAGTTAGGATCGATCGATAGATAGATTTAAAATAATTGGATAACATTTTAGATATATGGTTTGAGATAAAAATTTGCGTAATTGCTTTGGTGCTGACTGACGGACAAATATTTTTAAGGTAGGTTGGGTTGAGCCTCGAAACCCAACATTTCTAGGGTGTTTGAGTGTTTGTTGGGTTTCACTATCGCTCAACCCAACCTACGGTTTTTCGTTGTTTCAGGAGTTTTGTCCGT
>JANXVE010000128.1 GCA_025351825.1 Chamaesiphon sp. 341R_metabat_111
TACTAGAGCGTAGTTGAGATCGGGCATTGGGGAGTTGGGAGTTGGGGGTTGGGGGTGTGGGGGGTGTGGGGGGTGTGGGGGGTGTGGGGGGTGTGGGGGGTGTGGGGGGATCTATTATTCACTCCGAACTCCGAACTCCCAACTCCTAAAGAACGCTTTCAATCCAACTTTTAATCACCAGAGCTTTGTCAAAATTTGGTTGATTGAGATAGATTGACTGCAAGTTATTTAGCATCCGAAATAGGATCTGGCGATTGGTGACTGGCTGGAGGATTTCTGGTGGTAGGATCGGCACATCTTGCGGATAGATATTCATCAATTTTTGGCGACAGTCTTCAGCGAATAATATCTCACCTCGATCGAATGCATCGACAAATATTTCACTATCCTCGAAGTCGGGACGAATCAGAAAGTGTCCTGGCATCCCGATTCCCACCATCGGGAAGTCGATCCGTTTGGCTATTTCTAGATAAACTATGGCTAAGGTGAGCGGAATTCCGGTTTGGAGATCGAGGACACGATCGAGGAAGCTATTGTGGGGGTTGTAGTAGTCTTGCTCGTTACCCCGAAAGTTGTGCTCTGTATATAGGTATCGATTTATAGTTTGGATCGTTTTGAGCGGGTATCTGGTTTTGGGCAATTTTTGGGCTACTTCGGTTGCCATTGTGTCTAGTAGTCCCAAATATCGATCGGGATCTAGATCTGGCTCCTCAATCTGGGCAACGTACAATGCCGCTTTTGCTAAATTAATTTCTCGATCTGCTCGATCGATTTCAACTAAGAATTGGGCTAGGGAGTCAGTCATACAAGGGAGGATAGAGGGTAGGAACAAGAGTGTTAAATGTGCAAATCTTTTCCCGCTCCATACTTCCATGCTTGCAAGAGCTGCTGATAACGATATTGCTGTGATGGGGGGAGTTGGGTGATGAGTGGTGTAAGTAATTTACCGATCGGATAGAGTCCCGTATATGTACTGAGATTAAGATAGTTAATCAGCCAATCGACTAGCGTAATTATACCAACATGGGGGACGATCGGAATTACAGCAAGTGGGCTAGAAATCGATGTCTGAAACAGAGTGCGGGAGAGAGCGGGGAATTGGACGACATCTTGGAGGAAGGGGCGGAGGACATCATCACCAAGATGGTTCATCGACTGGAACACGGCGGCTAGTAAATTATTGATTCGATCTGGATCGACTTTTTGCTGGATACCGACGCTCATTGCCCGTTGGAACATCCAGGTGACGGCGATATTTGGTTGATATGGTTGCAATAGTTGGAGATCGCGATTGCTCAGAGCATCTGCTCGAACTGCCATTTCAATCCCGTCAGTCAAGCGAGATAAGTGGCGAATCATCGAGCCAAAGCCGCCGAAGCTAACTGGCGACTGACTACCACTACTATCGCCGATCATTAATATTCGCGCCCAGGTTGTTTTGAGTGGACTATCGCGGTAGGAGGGAAAGCAGCCAAATAGACAGCGGTGAAAGTTTAGTTGGGCGAGTTCGATATTTTGATATGTCGGTAGTAGCCGCAGGTATTCTTCAAACAGAAATTCAATGCTAAACCTGTCAGGATGAGCATCTAGATAAGTAAAAAGATAAGTCGTGCGTCCATCCCGTGCGGGAAATGCTTCCCAAAAGTACTGACATTGGTTTTCAATCGGCGTAATCGAGGCAAAGATATCACCTGTTTCATTCTGCGTGAAACCCGACGCACAACTTCCCACTACCAGACAAATTCCTTCCGGCTTGACATTCCCTCGCGCCTGAGCCGCTAGGGGCGAAAAATGCCCCATTGCGTCAATAAATAGCTTGCTGGTTAATTCAGATGCTCCCAGACTAATTGCTACCCCATTGGGATGGATGATTACTCGATCGCATGAGGTATATTCGAGTAACTTCCCTCCATGCTCCAAAAACTTGGCTTTGAGCGTTGCCAGTAAATAAACCGGATCTACTCCAATATTTAAGACATCCCGCACCCAGATATCTGACCGATCTGGAAAAGAGATCCGAGCAGGATTATACTCAGTAGCAATTGCTATCGCCAGTTCTTGCTCCGATAGCAATTCCAGCTCCACCAACACCGCCAATTCTGAGCGGGAGATATTCCACTCTTGCACTCTCCCTTTCAACTCCCCGCGCTCGATTACCGCTACTTTCAAGCCCCGCAACTGTAGAGCAGCAGCTAGGATAATTCCCAGAGTACCACCTGCGATCGCAATCTCCACATCGATGGTTTTTAAATACTCATCGCTTGAAACGACCATTTCTCGTGATGAAATCTGTCCCTGTCGCAAATTCTGCCACATCTGCTCGACTCGTTCGAGATTGGCAAAGGTATCTGCGGGAAATTGAGCGGCGACTTTAGCAGCGATCGACATAGAATTAAAGCAGAGAATTACTCAAGATCGTAACTCATATGAATACTAAAGCTCAGTCACGACTGCTGATGAAAATCTTGATTGGCATCGCTTGGCTCGATGGTAAAGTTCAACCAGAGGAACGCCAATATCTAGCCAAAGTAGCTCAAACCCACCAGCTAGAGCAAGATACGGAAGTGGAACCATTATTGACTGGTACGATGACAATTAGCATCGCAGAATGCGAGCAGTTGATTCAGGAATATCTCGGAGATCGCTCCATCAATGATGACGATGGACTCATCGAAGCAATTAGCGGATTAATCTACAGCGATGGCGATGTTGCTGTCGGTGAAGCAAAACTATTAGTCAATATTCAATCAGAACCTGCCGCTGTTCCGCCATTGGTTAGCAAGATTCAGCAGCTTTATAGGAAGGCTTTAGGCTTTGGGCTTTAGGCTTTAGATGAATAGTGGTTTAGTGGTTTAGTGGTTTAGTGGTTTAGCAATCAAGAGTTCTCCCAGTCCCCCAGTCCCCCGTCCCCCTGTCCCCCATGACTCCATCCTTATCAAGCAAACCAAATACCCTCACTCAGCTCCGCGATGTCTTCACAGGTGAGACATTCAAATATATCGTCAAACGATCGATCCAGGCATTGTTTACCCTCTTTCTGGCTTCGATTCTGTGCTTTGCGATTATTCAGCTATCGCCAGGTAATTTTCTCGATACGCTCAAACAAAACCCCAAGATTACGCCCCAGCGAATTAAGGAGTTAAAGGATCAGTTTGGGTTGAGCGACAATAAAGATTTTGTCACTCTAGTCGGTCAATATTTTAAATGGTTGACGCAGGCACTCCAGGGCAATCTGGGCTTGAGTATGCTTTATTTTCAACCTGTATCATTACTAATTGGTCAAAGAATTAGGGCTACACTAGAACTCGCGATCGCGTCAGTCATCTTAACATGGCTGATTGCGATTCCGCTGGGAATTATTGGGGCTGTCAACCAGAATAAATTCATCGATAAATTCTTGCGGGTATTGAGTTATACCGCTCAAGGATTTCCGAGTTTTGTAACTTCATTATCGTTACTAATCGTCGCTCAAATCTGTTCGCCGCTGTTACCTGTGGGTGGTAGAACCAGTATCAATCACGATGAATTATCCGCGATCGGTCAATTGTTTGATATCCTTTGGCATATGATCTTGCCCACGATTGCGTTGACAGTTACGGGTTTTGCTGGATTGCAACGGATTACTCGTGGGGAGTTATTGGATGTGTTGCGTCAAGACTATATTCAGACAGCTAGAGCCAAGGGTTTGTCAGAAAATCGGGTGATTTATGTCCATGCCCTGCGGAATGCAATTAATCCATTAGTGACGCTGTTGGGGTTTGAATTTGCTAGTTTACTTAGTGGTGCTTTTATTGCGGAATTTTTCTTTAATTGGCCAGGATTGGGTAAGCTAATTCTAGCTGGTGTGACTGCAAAGGATCTCTATTTAGTGATGGGGAGTCTAATGATTGGGGCGATTATGTTGATTGTGGGTAATTTGTTTGCAGATCTCTTACTTAAGTTTGTCGATCCACGGATTAAGTTGGCTGATTTAAAGTAATTTAGAATCACAAATTACTAAGCTTCAAATCTAGCTGGTGGGCAGTGCCCACCCTACAAGCCTACAATTCAATTGGCGAAACCACTATCAACTAAACCACTAATTCTAATACCTGAGACAGTGATTCGATCGTTAGATCTGGATGATATGCTAATCCTGGTGGCTGAAGGTTGCCATACTCGGAATCAGATCGCTTCACCCAAATGGTAGACATGCCTAGTTGACGTGCGCCGAAAAAATCTTTGAGAGGATTGTCACCGATATACGCACTAAACTCTGGCGCGATGTTTAGTCGCTCCAACACTAGTTTAAATGGAGCTGTACTCGGCTTCCAATTTTCTCGTCCCAAACTATCTGAAAAAACTACCGCATCAAAGAAATGATCCAATCCTAACGCTGCCCATTTACGCTGTTGTACCTGTAAATAGCCATCGCTAACCAAACCTATTTTATAAGATTTAGTTAGTGTCTTGAGTAGATCGATCGATTCACTAAAGGGGCTAATCGTCGGCGCATGTTCGCGGTATACATCTAGCAACTTAGTCACAACTTGTGGATTTTCGATCTGATGAATTGCTAACCACTGGTTGAAAGTATTATTTCTAACTCCCTGATGATATAGATTGCACAATGTTGCAGATCCTCGCTCCTCATCAATCCCTAAGTTAAGTGATGCCCAATTAGCGACTGCTTTAAATCCACTCAAAACATAATCGCGTTCTGCATATAGCGTATCATCTAGATCGAATACGATCGCTTGTAAGCTATTCATGCAAGATTATCTTCTGGCGACTAGTTTACGGATTCGCTCGTCTAATGTGACGGGTGGAAGATCGAACTGTGCAGCTCTGTCTGTGTCCTCAGCCTTGACGAAAATGGCATCATCGTAGCGAAACATCGATAATCCATCTTCCCATTCATCGATCGCCACCTGGGGCTTTTTACCCGCACACAGTTGAAATAGCCACAAGGGGAAGTCTGCACCAGCTCGATAAGCTAGTGGATAACCACCTCCAAATCGGGGGTTGATTTCGATAAAAACAATCTCACCATCGGGTTGTAAAAAGCACTGCACGGTAATGCAGCCAATCGCGCCTGGTAGGGACTCGACAACGTATTTTGCCGCCGCAATTAATTCTGGATTTTTAACGGTTTTACCTTTACTAGTTTCACCCGCTCTGGTTTCAAGTCTCGCTCTCGGTACGATCGAAACTGCTTTACCCCGAAAATTAACTAAGACATCGATCGTATATTCTTCACCACTAATTAATTCTTGAATAATTGGATCTTCGACGTAGTTCGCAAAAAAATTTAGCTCTGTCCGATTCTTAATTTTGTGTACGCCGACACTAGCACTACCCCGATCCGGCTTGATGAACAAGGGAAAATCTCGCTCTTCTACTTCATCTAATTGATATATCTTGGGTGTTTTTACCCCAATTGTTTTGAAGAATAAACCTGTCTTCTTTTTACTATGACAAATATCATTTACCACTGCTGATGAAATCAGTACTGTCACACCCCGATCCCGAAATCTTTGTTCGTGGAGTGATAAAAGCGGGAGTTCGGTATCGATTAGTGGAATGAGCAGATCGATTTGATGTCGATCGCAAATATCTAGCAATCGATCGATATAGTCGGGATGGTCGATTCTCGGTACGAGTTCGGCGGTATCGGCGAGGAAAGAAGCTGGAGCACTATGCTTTAAATCCGCAGTAATAATCTTTCCGGTAATATTCGTTGGCGGTAGTGGAGCGTTTGCGTCAGCAATAGCCGCTTGGGACGAGAATCGTGACATTGACTCTCGAAAAGCCTTCAAAAGTTCGACCCTTCTGCCAACGCTTGTGAGTAGTATATTCATAGACTTACCTAATTTTAATAAAATTACAATCGGCGGTGCGATTGAATAAATTGATTAGCTTGTGGCGTGTCGATCGATTGAATAATTTTGAGGATCGGTAATTATGCCAGTCAATGACCCACACGGTCTTAATTTATACATTACCAAAAACTATGTACCAGATTGAACCTAACACATTGTCCAAAGTACTGGTTTGTGAATATTCAATAACGCTAGCGACGGGGCGATCGAGCCAATTGTTCCCGCAGGTATAAAATGCATTTGGGCGATCGGATAGCTAAATATATATTTGTTTGATAGATTCTAGATTTATCAAAATTTAGACATTTATAGTAAATACTATACTTACATGATAGCGCACAAATATATTCTCCGCCTACTAAAAAGAAGACTTAATTAGTAATCGATCGACGGAAAAATATGACATTACAATTCTCGATCATCGCTGGTATCTCATACCTGGCAACTGATTGACTAATTCGAGCAACTCTAATTGGAGCAGCATACTTGAAACCATCGCCGTAGGTAATTGAGATTTAATGACAATTTCGTCAAAACTAATTGGATCGTCTGTAACGATCGACCAAACTTGTTGCAAATCTGGGGCTAGATCTGGTGGCGGCATTTTGAGCTGGCTAGCTACTGGGAGTGGAGACTGGGGTGCGGCAGGGAAAAGTTGTAGTTGGGCGGAGCTGTCAAGCTGGGGGATCGCCGCAAGTAGTTCGAGCAGATGATCTAGGCTCAGGATGGGCTGTGCGCCACGGCTGAGTAGTCCTAGACAGCCAAGCGCGTTGGGGTTGTCGATCGAGCCTGGAAGGACGTATACATCGCGGCTGAAGTCATTGGCTTGATAGGCGGTAATCAGTGCGCCGGATCTAGTGGGAGCCTCAATCACGATCGTGACGCGACTCAATCCAGCGATAATGCGATTGCGGGCGGGAAAATGAGTTCGATCGGGTGGCGTTCCAGCGACATATTCACCGACAATTAGGCCATGCTGCTGAATATCTGCCCACAGGTTTTGATTGCGAGGGGGATAGACGAGATCGACTCCAGTACCAACAGCGGCAATGGTACGTCCACCTGCTTCTAGACAGGCGCGATGAGCCTCGGTATCGACACCCTGTGCCATCCCTGAGACGATCGTAAATCCTTTACCAGCCAAGCAGCTACTAATTTTTCGCGCCCACCGTCTGCCATAATCAGACGGATCGCGAGTACCCACAATGGCAATCGCCGGAGTGGTGCCATAATTTTCGGCAATGACTACTTTTCCGCGATAATACAAGATACTCGGTGCTGACGGAATTTCACCCAATAAGCGGGGATAATCAGCATCGCTTCGCGCCCACCAGTGAGGATTGGCGATCGCATGTGCTACTAGTAATTTGTCAGGATCGATCTTGGCACGAGCGGTGACAATTTTGCTCAGTGATTGATTTCCAACCCTCTCGATCGACAATAACGCCTGAGCATCAGCATTCCAGGCCGCTTCTAGGGTACCAAACCGCTGCTGCAATCGATCGATTAAAATTGGCCCAACACCAGCAACCTGCGACCATGCTAGCCAGTAAGTACGTTCTTGCGACATCCGATCTCTTCCACTCTTTTGCTTAGTATGCCCAGGGGGTGGGGGGTTTTATCGGTGTGGGGGACTGGGGGCGTGGGGGCATGGGGGCATGGGAGTAATAATAAGCTCACTATTCACTATTCACCACTTCTGTTTGCAATGTCCGCAAAAATAGATCTACACAAATTGGCTCACAAATCGATATGATGAGGAGCGATTGTGTCGATGGAAGATTTCTAGACAGAAACACGATCGTTAAATTGCTATCAGTTGTTCGGAGCAAATGTCGATCGAGCCTACATATTTTGAACGAGATCGTTACGATCTACCATTGCCATCAATTGGGCTAAACCCGAATATCGTCGCCAGGGAAACTACTTTAATCCAAAGTGTATCGTCAAACTTAGCGTCAGCACAAGCCAGCCTAATTTTTCAAGCTCTCACCCAAGTGCTTACGCCGACTGGTGTGCGGTTCAAATTTGCAGTTCAACATCAGCCGCAACCGCCAGCAGATCCCGTCACCAGCGAGCAGACAATTTTGCAGTCTGCGGAGAGCGAACCGCTGCAATATCGATTGTGGGTACGGTGTAACTCTACAAAAAGTCTCGACTGTCAAATCCTCGCAGAGCCACTTGCAAAAGTACTTCGCAGCATCGATCTTCAGGGCTTCCAAACTGCCATCGTCGAATTTTCACGATTCTCTAGCGGGACTAGCAAGTCAGCTCGTCGAGTCGCTGACTGGCGACTAAAAATCGATCTCACGCCGCCCGCCGTTCGGCTCAGAAATTGGGCGCGATGGGGGGATGTGCAATCGATTGTCAGATTGCTCAATCTCGCGCTGGCACCTAAAGAGATTCAAGTCAGTGCGGTACTCAAAGACCTCACTTTACAGCTTTTTTGCACGCTAACCAATCCCCGCGCCGCCAAATCGCCCTCAAAAAAAATTGTTGTCGATACGATTGCCCCGTTGCTGATTTCGCTCACCCCTCAGGGAATTCAGGGAGCAACTATTCATGGTGTGCAATCGGGTAAACAGGTGGATGTATCTCCGGCTTGGATTCACTGGCTGGACTTACCTGGTTTGGGCAATCCTCAGTTGTCGCCGACACCGATCGTTTTAGCTGCGCGTGGCGATCGAGATGCACTCAATTTTATCCTGGAACGGTTGCTCAATCCCGATTTAGAACAGTGTTTTGCGATCGGTGGTATCCATTTGTCACTACTACGTCGTCAACATCTGATTCATGTAATGAGTGAATCGCCCATTTGTCCGATTCAAAGTCAAGTCGCAACGACTGTGGTGAAGGTGATTCAACAGTTAGCATGGCCAGGTATTCGTGGAGTCCGAATTCATGGACGGATCGCCGGACAAGCCACCGCACAGTGGACTTATGGCGTAGATTTTAGTCAGGCACCGTTAGAGTTACCCCCAGTAGCAGTAGAACATCACTTTGTCGTTGAGCCATCCCTACCCAAGATTGGCTGGAGTGATCGCGTTGGTAACTACTTAGTCGGAACGGGCATCTGGAAACATCAATTTAGATCTCTAGAAAATAATCAACTAGTTTATGAACCTCAATTTCGCTGGGATCGATCGCTATTACTATTAGTAGTTGGATTAGGATTTGTCATAGTTAGCGATCTGGTAATCGGATCTGGATTAGCACCTAATCAAATTACGATCGAAGCTCCGGAAAAAGCTGTCCAACTATCATTTAATAACTATCTGCTCGAACAGAAACTAGCTCAATATCAACTCCGCTGTACCCAACAGGGCGTACCAGATATTTTGATCGTCGGTAGTTCACGAGCATTGCGAGGAGTAGATCCAGCAGTACTGAATAAAAATACCAATCTTCAAGTCTATAATTTTGGCATCAATGGCGCGACGGCACAAGTTGTCGATCTAATTTTGAGACAACTATTAAAATCCGAACAGTTACCAAAAAGGGTAATTTGGGCAGATGGTTCACGGGCATTCAATAGCGGACGGATCGATCGAACCTATGATACGATCGTCTCATCGAGTGGCTATCGCAAATTAGCCCGTACCGCCGGATTTAATAGTAGTAATTCTCCCCTGCTTCAAGCGCAAAATTTTTTTCAGAATGCTTACCAAGATTTTGATACAGCGATCGATCTTCAGCTTGCAGCGATATCACCAGCCTATCATCATCGCGATCGACTCAAAGATTTAGTGCGGACTAATGTGCCCGTGGTGGCACAACTTGCCGATAGCGACAATTCCAACTCTAGTCAAGATCCAGCCGCAAGTATCAATGAGCGGGATATTGATGTCGATGGATTTTTACCACTGCAATTACAGTTCGATCCCGCTACTTATTATCAAAAGTATGCCAAAGTTACTGGCGATAGTGATGGTGACTATGCTGGCTTTCAATTACAAGATCGTCAAGATACTGCCTTACATCAAACTATCGATTTATTAAAAAATAACAAGATTTCGCTAATATTTGTCAATCTGCCATTATCAGATATTTATTTAGATAAATCTCGTCGTCAGCATGAAGTAACTTTCAAAACATATATGCAAAAGTTGATGGACTCAAACCAACTTACTTTTATAGACATGGATGGTTTATTAAATACTCGCTACGATCATTTTTCCGACCCCAGTCATCTCAATCAAACTGGCGCAGTTGCCGTCAGTAAATACTTGGCCCAGACTAATGTAGTTTCTGAAAAATGAAGTTTATATCTCCAGAGTACGCGATATTTTTATGTCTAACTTTATTCTGTTATTGGCGGGTAGCTCAGACTCAGAATCATAAACTATGGGTGATTGTAATCTCTAGTATCGTCTTTTATATCTCTTTTCTCCAAATCCAATATTTTCCAGTTATTCTCATCATGATTCTGGTAAATTATTGGATTGGCAAGATATTATTAGAGAGCCAAATTATTGAGTACAAAGAGATCCGGGACAGGCTTGGGGAGGAATACTTCCATCGCTGGCTACCCAGAGGTAAGCAGCAGCGGCGACGAGTATTAGTTGCTGGAATTGTATTTAATATTTTATTATTACTTGCATCTAAATACATCCCATTTTTGCTGACGATTATTGCCCCACTCAATCCACAGCAAATTCAACCACTAGCGACGTGGCTGAAGACAAATTTCTTGCCACCACTGGGGATTTCCTTCCTCAGCTTTGAATCAGCCGCCTACTTAATTGATGTGTACAAAGGCAGTCCCGCCACGGGAAATCTGCTCAAATATGCTGCATACAAATCATTTTTTCCCAAACTAGTATCGGGGCCAATTACTCACTACCACCAATTTGCGCCCCAATTAAACAATCTCAAATTTCCATCGAATGAAAGATTGACTGAAGCTGGCTGGTTAATTGCTAGTGGTGCAATTAAGAAGACATTGATTGCTGATAACTTAGCGATTTATGTCAAATTAGTATTCGATCCTAGTACACTCGATCGAGCAGGTAGTATCGATCTGTGGTTGGCAATTTTTGCCTATGGACTACAACTATATCTCGACTTTAGTGGCTATGTCGATATTGTCATCGGCACCTCAATTTTATTCGGAATTAATTTACCCACAAACTTCAATTTTCCCTACATGAGCACTAGCATCGCTGATTTTTGGCGACGGTGGCATATTAGTCTGGGAAACTGGTTGCGGGACTATATCTATATTCCCCTCGGCGGCTCACGGTTGGGATTGGGGCGGACTTGTCTCAATCTATTTGCACTGATGCTAATTTCGGGGATTTGGCATGGTGCTGATTGGGGTTATCTGGTTTGGGGGATCATTCACGGGATTGCCTTAATAGTCAACCGTCTGACTGTGACACTGTCTGAAAAAGTCGAACCTCTCGCCGTATTTTGGCGCAGTCGCTGGGGACTTGGATGTGGCTGGTTATTAACTCAACTGTTAGTATTTGTCGCTTGGATTTGGTTCAGGCTGCCCAATCTCAGCCAGTCTAATTTAGTCTTTAGTCATCTGTGGGGCTATGCTCGTGATGCTCAATTTACGACTAAGGTATATGTGGAAAGTATTAAGTTAACTGACAGTCAAATTTTGCTAGTCTTAATCGCATTAACGATCTCGATGATAATTGCTTATGGATTCGATCGATTACTAAAATTAAACCTCAATTGGCATCTAAAATTGGTGCTGATTCCGGTATGTTTATATATTGTGTCGCTATTATCTCCGGCGGAGAGTTTGGCATTTATTTATTTTGATTTTTAAAGTATCACGAATATGCAAAAGATTTTAATTATTGGACGACAGGGACAAGTTGCCTGGGAACTACAGCGGACTCTGGCAAGTCTGGGGCACATTACCGTCTGCGGATCTCAGGAACTAGACTTAGCCAATCCTGACATGATTCGGACTCAAGTTCGATCGATCCAGCCGGATATTATTGTCAATGCGGCGGCATATACAGCGGTAGACAAGGCGGAAACTGAGTCAGAGCTGTGTACATCAATTAATGCAATTGCACCTGGAATTCTGGCAGAATTGGCGCGGGAGTCTCAAGCATTGCTGGTGCATTATTCGACTGACTACGTTTTCGACGGCACAAAAGTTGGTGCTTATTTAGAAACAGATCCGACTAATCCTTTGAGTGTCTACGGCGCGAGTAAACTAGCCGGAGAGCAAGCCATCATTCAGGTTGATTGTCCCCACCTGATCTTTCGCACAACTTGGGTATATGGCAATCGTGGTAAAAACTTTTTGCTGACGATCTTGCGCCTAGCCGCCCAAACGCAGGAGCTAAAAATTGTCGCAGATCAAATCGGTTCACCAACTTGGAGTCGATCGATCTCGGAAGCTACAGCTCAGATTGTCGCACAATGCCGCCACAATCATTCTAGTGTTAAAGGCTTGTACAATCTCTCAGCAGCAGGAGCAACTAGCTGGCATGGTTTTGCCAATCAGATTGTAGATCGATCGAGGTCAATTAATCCAGAATTAGCTCTATCGATCGAGCAAATCTTACCGATTCCGGCGACTGATTATCCCACACCCGCCCAGCGTCCAGCGAATTCGGTGCTGGATAATAGTAAGATTCTGGCTGATTTTGGGGTGCAGTTGCCCGACTGGAAGGTGAGTTTGGAGCAGTGTCTGGGGACGGTTGGTTGAGTGGGTGCGGGGATCTACCCACCCCGTCGCTTCGCGCCACCCCTCCTCGGAGGGGATTTGTCACCCTAGTCTTTCACACAGCATCTGTGTCAAAGTCTATAATCCTTACGAGCCAACACAAAAAAAGCAAGAGGGCAAAATCCCCTCCGAGGAGGGGTGCCCGTAGGGCGGGGTGGGTAGATCTCCGCCCTCACTAATCCTAATCCGGCAACAATTCCAAAACATCCACCCAACTTGGCAACACCGCATCCTTATCAGACAGAATTGGCTGCTCAATCGGCCATTTCACACCTATTTGTGGATCGTTCCAAATCAAACCCACTTCATCCCCAGGTACATAGAAATCCGTACACTTATAGACAAATTCAGCACTGTCACTGAGCACACAAAAACCATGTGCAAAATTTTCAGGAATATACATCTGCCGTTTGTTTTCAGCAGATAGAATTTCGCCGTGCCATTTGCCAAAAGTGGGTGAATTCTGCCGCATATCAATCGCGACATCAAAGACACTGCCTTGGATTACCCGCACTAATTTGCCCTGGGGGTGACGGAGTTGGAAATGTAAACCTCGGAGGACATTTTTGGTTGAATAGGATTGGTTATCCTGGACAAATGGCTTGGGAATACCTGCTGCTGCGTATTTCTGCTGTTGGTAGGTTTCGAGAAAGTAGCCCCGACTATCTGTGAAAACTGGCGGTACAAATACGATCACTTCTGGAATCGAAGTTTTGATAATTTCCATAAGTGACTATAGTCCTTCTGCTGCTAAATTAAGTAAATACTGCCCATAGGCATTTTTTGACATCGTACTCCCGATCGATATTAACCGTTCGGCATCGATATATCCCATCCGAAAAGCGACTTCTTCGATACAGGCAATTTTTAAGCCCTGGCGTTGTTCGATCGTTTCGACAAAGATCGACGCTTGGAGTAAACTGCTGTGGGTACCTGTGTCTAGCCATGCCGTACCGCGACTGAGTTTATCAACTTTTAGTTGTCCCAGTTCTAGATATTTTTGATTGACAGAAGTGATTTCTAGTTCACCCCGTGCGGAGGGCTGGATCTCGTGGGCGATATCAACTACCTGATTGTCATAAAAATATAGCCCCGTCACCGCATAATTAGACTTAGGTTTGGCAGGCTTTTCTTCGATCGAAATTGCTGCACCCGCTGCATTAAACTCGACAACGCCATACCGAGCAGGATCGCTGACATAGTAGCCAAACACAATCGCCCCACTAGTTAGCTGTGCGGCTTGCTGAAGGCTGACGCTCAGGCTATCGCCATAAAAAATATTATCGCCCAGCACCAACGCCACCGCATCATTACCAACGAACTGTTTACCGATGATAAAAGCTTGCGCTAACCCATCTGGCTGGGGCTGTGGCGCGTAACTAATCGCCAAACCAAGCTGACTGCCATCGCCCAATAACTCTTGGAATGAGGGCAAATCGTGGGGGGTAGAGATGATCAGGATTTCCTGAATCCCTGCCAGCATCAGGGTAGACAAGGGATAGTAGATCATCGGCTTGTCATAAATCGGCATCAACTGCTTGGAAATCACCCGCGTCAGGGGATACAACCGTGTACCAGAGCCGCCAGCTAAGATAATTCCTTTCATACGCCTACTCCCAACCGTTGCTGTTGATATTTGTCAGTGGTAACTGTGTCACACCAAGCTTGGTTGTCGATGTACCATTGCACCGTTCGCCGCAAGCCCGAATTGATGTCTTCTTGGGGTTCCCAGCCGAGTTGCTGCTGAAGTTTGGTAAAATCGATCGCATACCGCCTGTCGTGTCCGGGTCTGTCTTTGACGAATTGAATCAGTTGACTGTGGGGGCAATGGGGTGATGCTGGTAGTAACTCATCCAGGATGGCACAGAGTTGATTCACCAGCCACAGATTATCCCGTTCGGCATTGCCACCGACATTATAGGTTTCACCAGGCGTGCCTTGGGCTAGCACCAGGGCAATCGCAGTACAATGATCCTCGACATACAGCCAGTCGCGGACATTTTGACCATCCCCATAGACAGGCAGCGGTTTACCTGCAAAGGCATTGAGAATCATCAGCGGAATCAGCTTTTCAGGGAACTGATAGGGGCCATAATTATTCGAGCAATTGGTAATTAGGGTCGGTAAGTTGTAGGTGTGAAAATAAGCCCGAACTAAATGGTCTGAGCTAGCTTTAGAGGCTGAGTAAGGACTATTGGGACTGTAGGGAGTCAATTCGGTAAAGGCTGGCTCTGATGCAGTGAGAGAGCCAAATACTTCATCGGTGGAAATATGCAGAAATCGAAATTCAGCTTGTGCCGCAGCGGTAAGTTTTTGCCAGTATTGCCGCGCCGATTCTAATAAATTAAATGTACCATTAATGTTGGTTTCAATAAAACTGGCTGGGCCATCGATCGATCGATCGACATGAGTTTCGGCTGCGAAGTTGACAATTGCCTGGGGTTGATATCGATCTAGTAAACCATCAATTAAGATGCGATCTCCAATATCGCCCCGAACAAATATCTGCTGTTCGGTAGCAGCAAACTGTGCTACCGTGGCTAAATTTCCGGCATAGGTCAATTTGTCCAAATTGACCACAACTAGTTCCGTAGATCTGACGATCTGCGCGATAAAGTTCGAGCCAATAAATCCTGCCCCGCCCGTAACCAAAATACATTTTTTACTCATGCTCGATCGGTAAATGATAAATCCCGATCTCAATATACCAGCAGCCCTGACTAATTGGTCATCGCCAGCACCAACAGGTGGAGCGATGACAATCGAAGGATATGAAGTTTATACTCGCAGGGACGAGAGCCTTTCACCTGTGCAACTATCAGGATGGACAATTCATTTCATTGAACGTGAAGCTGATTAATGGATAAGCTGTTTGTCATCTAGATTTTCGACTGAATCCCTTGCTGTAAGAGTTGTAGGGGGAAAAAAGAGTGTTTTAAATATTTGACAGCTTAGCAGCAAAGGCTGAGTTGAAAAATGTCTAACTATTTGAAAATGGAGAAAGAAGTATTCGGTGACGAATTACTTAAGCTATATGGCGGACGACAAAGTGGTTATTGTAGTGAATAATGATTAATGAACAAGCAATTTTCTAACCCATTCAGTGAAAAATGACTAAATTTCAGATCTATCTTACTTATTAAAACCGTAACAGCATTTTATTGAGATTTTCTAAAAAGGGAGTTTCAAACTACTTGTGATTACAAAATAATAGTAATACAATATATTAGCCACAATCGATCGAAGAAAGTTACAGATCTTAAGCAAAGTAATTAGACATTAAGCTAAAGTAAAAGGAGCAGAATTCTAAAATTCTAGACTTACGATCCTTTAATTTAGGAGTTGGATTGGATGAAGGGTACAATTTCGATCGATCGATTAGAATCAATTCAATTGAATAGTGGAGCGAAGCGACAACTTCGCATTCTTCATGTCGTCGGTGGCATGAGTACAGGAGGGATTGAGACATGGCTGATAAATGTACTGAGATCGATCGATCGATCTCGCTTTCACATAGACTTCCTCGTTCATACTGACCAGCAATGTTTTTATGATGAGGAGATTCGCGCTCTTGGGGGTAGAGTTATACCCTGCCTGAATCTACGATCTAACCCTTGGCAGTACAGCCGTAACTTCAGCAAAATTTTACAGCAGGAGGGACCCTATGATATCGTCCACTCTCACATCCATCACTTTAGTGGTTTGGTGCTGAAACTAGCCTACCATGCCGGAGTTCCAATTAGGATTTCCCATAGTCATCTCAGTACATCTGGAGTTAGGTTGAAAATAGCTCGAAAGTTGTACTTGGTTTTAATGAATAGGTGGATTCGACTGTACGGCACAGTTGGTCTGGCTGCTAGTTGTCAAGCTGCTGCCGACCTATTTGGCTGTAATTGGCAACAAGACCGGCGTTACCAAATTCTCTTTTGTGGCATCGACATTACCCCATTTAAGGAAAATTTAGATCGATTTACGATTCGAGCCGAACTAGGAATCGAGCCTGAAACTTTGGTAATCGGACATGTTGGCAGATTTGAAGCACAGAAGAACCATCAATTTTTGATCGAGATTGCTGTTAAGGTTGCCCAGCAACAACCTAATATGTGCCTCTTATTAGTTGGCGAGGGTTCATTAAGATCTCAACTTGAAGAACAAGTGCGGGAACTTGGACTAGGGGATCGAACTATTTTTACAGGTGCTCGATCTGACATACCACGATTGATGCTGGGAGCGATGGATGTTTTTGTGATGCCATCACTTTACGAAGGGCTTGGTTTAGCACTAGTGGAAGCGCAAGCGGCAAGACTACCATGTATTGTTTCTGACGTTATCCCATCAGAAGCAGATCTAGTGGGAGATCTCATTTGCAGACTTTCTTTATCAAAATCACCAGCTACCTGGGCAAAGATGATATTAGAAATGAAGCATAAATCTTTATCGCAAAGCACCGTACTCTCGATCGTTGAGAATAGTCCTTTCAATCTGACTGTTAGCAATCAAAATTTAATCAAAATTTATCAGTCTAATGACGATTGTTTAGTGCAATAGGTATGAGTAATATAAGTAGATATGAATTAACAAAACTTTCTATTAATATTAATATAAAATTTTCACTATGTGGATGATACCGTTCTGGTTTTGTATCACATTTATTTCTCTTTATCCTACAGTACAAACTCCAATTTTACAGTTTGATTTAATTTCTTTTTCTAGCAAAGATTTAATTCTTATTACACTCAGTTGTTTTTATTTACTGCCAGTAATTCGTCAGAATTCGGTTGTATCTTATTTCAAGAAATCATGGTCCAATAGTTTACCCGTTATTACAACAGCAATACTCGGCTACGCTGCTATTTCAGTGACATGGAGTGGGATGAGATTTCTCGATATGATAATGATGCTATACACTCTAGTTATAACATTTTTTGTATTTCACCTTAGCTATAATTTAATTGCGAAAATGCCTGTAGGATCTTTGCGACCATTTCTATGGCAGCTTACAGTCTTTATCTCGATAATTTCCTTAGTCTATTTAGCACAATCCTTCTTTTCCTTGGATCTAAGAAGTTCCAGTAGTCTGCAAAATGATGAGTTTGGGGTAGACCGAGTACGCGGACCTCTATTTGGATCCAGCACTGGATATTTTATGTTGATACCAGCACTTGCCTTCTCAATCCAGGAGATCGCCAATACTACCAGAAAAGAGCCTTTTAAGTGGATTGTAATGCTGATTTTGGGTACTACAATTTTATCTCTTGGTTCGCGGGGTGGTGTAGTAATAATTTTAATTTTTATAATTTCATTAATTTTCTTCTTGCGAGATAGAAAACAACGGCTTGTTGCATATCTAGTCGCGGCTATAATGATGTTAGCAATAACTTTTACAATCCTTGGTGCAACTACAAATACAAACCGTTTTGCTAAGACAGAAAGTGATGGTAGATCTGAGACTTATTCAACATCTTTTGAAATCATAAAAAACAGGTCTGTTCTTGATAATTTTTTGGGCTCCGGCTATGGATCTTACTGGCATTGGTACAGCATAGATATAGATATCGACGGACACCCTCTGGACGAATCGGTATCAACTAAGTACGGAACTATGCTGTACCACCCTCATTCAACATTTCTTTTGCTCCTTGTAGAAATAGGTCTCCCTGGGTTGCTTTATTTGTTCAAGTTAAGTCATATCTTACTTAACATGATTTCTAAAAACAATCAAAATACCTCTGGCACGATATTTTTCTGCGGTGTTGCCACGTCAGGGCTAGGTCTGTTTTTTGACTTCTTTATTTTTAAAAATTGGACAGTCTCGATGATTTGGTTTATATATTTTTTTGGTGCTTTAGCTTTGATAGTACAATCGGAGAAAGTGATTCTAATCGGGTCACAACAAAAACTACTGGTATTCACTCCTACCAGAAAACAGCAAGCAATTCCTCTCAGTAAAAAGTAGATAGATTATTCTGATGTTATTAGCAAAAATTATCCCTTTGCATTTCGCTATCCATCGAAAATTTATTTTGGGTTGCATAATAGTACTGCTTTTACTAATGATGTACCTCCCGACAAAAGCTGTTGGACCTCAGGAAGCAACAAGGAAGAAAATGATCGAGTATGGCTGGGATGTACCAACTCCTAAATTTTTCCGCCAGCATATTAAGGAAATGGAGCAGCGCCCTTTCGATGGCGTAATAATTAAGCTTAATGTAGGTAAAGAGGTTTTCAGGAAAACTGCCTATCCAAATGCAGCGTTTACCCAAGACCAAAAAGATCTGGCGGCTACTAAATCATCCCGCCTTACTGATAACTTTGCGATCGTGTGGTCTGGGATGGAGGAAGGATGGGACTGGTTTAATGATGCTGATTGGGCTAGTGCGGCAAAAAATATTCAGAACTTTGCCAAAACAGCTAAAGCAGGCCGATTTCGCGGTATTGCGTTCGATCCGGAACCTTACAGTCATACTCCCTGGAAGTATAACGAGCAATCCCAACAGAAAAACAAAACGTTTCAAGAATATCAAGCGCAGGTGAGAAAGCGAGGTGCCCAGTTTATGAAACTGTTGCAATCGACACAACCTGATACCCAGGTTCTCACACTAGGTTTGCTGAGTTGGATGAAAGCTTTGGTGGTAGAGCCAATTGACCCCCCTATATTGCAACAGCAACTCGCCAATCATGATTATGGACTGTGGCCAGCTTTCATTAATGGGATGCTTGATACAACGCAACCAAGTTCCACCATTATTGATGGCAATGAAGGCGCATATTTCTTCTATCGTGCTGCTTGGTTTGAAGGAATGCACAATTTAATCCGCAAAGATATACGGGTATTTGTCGATCGAATTAACCATAAGAAATATGACAAACAGGTGAAGTTGGGGCAATCAGTTTTTGTAGATCTTGTGCTTGACCTATTTAAAAAGCCAGCTAACAATATTAACAACGGCTGGTTTGGGATGAAAATGCCGCATTTTCTCTCGCCAGATGACCGATTACGGTTGTTAGAACATAATATTTACCACTCACTTCGGACAACAGATCGATATGCTTGGATCTACAGTGAGAACTTAAACTGGTGGCAAAAAAATATTCCTAAAGGTGCAGAAGAGGCTATTCGGCGTGCCAAGACAAAAATTCAAACAGGAAAACCGTTAGGATTTGATGTCGATTCCGTCACCGCAGCAGCTTTGAAAAAGTGTAAAGCCATCAACCCAGAATGTTGATCCGTGTCAATCGAATATGGTTCAGATTCAGATCTCCACGCTCTTAGATGGCGGAATAGGAGCGTCATCAAATAGATCGGTCAGGGAATAATCTTGTTAGAGAAGCAACAAAAGTTAATTGTAGTTAATTTATCAATAATCAAATAATCCAATGAAAGTAGTTATTAGTCTCGAACAACGATTCGATCGCACACCAGATGGTAAGGTCTGGACACAAACAACCTGTGCGTACCCCTTCTGGACGAGGTATTTAGAAGTTTTCGATCTAGTTTCTGTATTTGCGCGGGTCAAGGATGTGCCCAGTGTCCCAGCCGACTGGAAACAGGCTGATGGTGAAGGAGTCTCTTTTGCTCCAGTGCCCTACTATATCGGTCCCTGGCAGTATTTACTCAAAGTTGCTCAGATCGAGCGATCGGCTAAAAATGCTGTACAGAAAGAAGATGCTGTAATTCTGCGAGTATTTTCACCGATTGCGCTCTTTATCAAGCCAATACTCCAACGCACAGGTCATCCCTACGCCGTCGAAGTTGTGGCAGATCCTTACGATGTATTTGCACCTGGCTCGATTAAAACATTGCTGCGCCCGTTTCTGCGCCACTGGTTCTTCTGGGTACTCAAAAGACTGTGTGCAAATGCGATAGCTGCCGCTTACGTGACCAACAAAGCTCTTCAGCAGCGATACCCCTGTCCAAACTTAGCTGTAGGAATTTCTGATGTGGAGTTGCCTGATGAGGCGATAGTTGCAAGTGCTCGGCCCCAGCAAGATCGATTGCAAACACCGACGCTGATTTATGTTGGTACTTTACAACAGCTCTATAAGGCTCCAAATATTTTAATTGATGCTGTCGCTGCTTGCGTAAGCGAGGGATTAGATCTGAAGTTGATCGTAGTGGGATCTGGTCAATATCAACCGCAACTAGAGGCTCAATCCGCACGTCTGAATATCGCCTCAAAAGTCCAGTTTTTGGGACAATTAGGGTCTAGTGAGGTCAGGGAATGGATCGATCGATCCGATCTATTTGTCCTCCCGTCTTACCAAGAAGGTCTGCCCAGAGCAATGGTAGAAGCAATGGCGCGGGGATTACCTTGTATTGGTTCTGCTGTGGGTGGTGTGCCCGAATTGATCCCGCCAGAGGATCTAGTTCCTCCTGGGGATGTAGCCGCATTAGCGTCGAAAATTAGGGAGATTGTCATGGATCCTGAAAGATTAGCGCGGATGTCACAGCAGAATTTGGAAAAATCCAAAGATTATCGGGATCGACTCCTTAACGGACAGCGGATAGATTTCTACCGTTCTGTTCGCAACAGTACGGAAGCATGGTTGAAACGACCTAACCTCGATCGTTCGATTGAAGTATTGTAAATTTGCCTTTGCCTGGGCCATTTTTCTTTTGATTCGATTACCTCCGGTACCCTATTACTAGGGCAAACGCTCTGCTACCACGAACGAGGAGTTCGGATTGGCATGTGTGAGGATATTTTACTCGGCGGAATACTGGGATTTATTAATTTTGTGGAAAACATGAAAAATAATTACTAGACTAAATCCAATCTGAACGACAGCACTAACGATCAGTGCAATTGCCGCGCCAATCAATCCTTGAATGGGTACCAACCAAAAGCAGCAGATCGCGGAGACACCAGTAGTAACAATAGACAGGGGCATCTGAACTCGAAAATACTGAGCTGCGGTCATTGCGTACCCCAAAAAAGAGGCGATATAGCCAATGCCCGCAGATACCATTAATAAGATAAATAAGTAGCCCTGCGCTGCATATTCGGGACGATATAACAGCGTCAGAATCTCCCGCCCAGCAATCGCCGCCATTAAAATCGATAGCCCACCCAGCAGAGCACCTATTAAAAGTGTTTTGAGTACAAGGTTTTTAAAATCTTTAGTGTTGCCTGCTGCATAATATTTGGCTAGACGTGGACAGGCGGATTGCCCCAAGGCCCCGATCACAATATTTCCGGCCACCATCAAGTATGATAAAGCGGAAAAGATCCCCAACTCGCGCTCGCCCAGATAATGTTGGATAAAGTAGCGCGGAATATTGGCGTTGAGCGAAATCAGCATCATCACCAAACCTAATGGTAAGGATAAGCCTACCAGACTCCGAAGATCTGTGGCGTTGAATCTCGGCTGAAGCACGCGATTTCGATCGGGTGTTACTTGTGTCTGAACTGAAGCTCTTAAAATCGCGACACCATTGGGAATATCGTAGCAGATGAGTACGATCGCCCAAATCACAGCTAGCCCGATCGTGCCCCCCAAGACGTTCCCAGTCAGCCAGATACCGATTCCCAACATTAACAGCGACAGCGGCCCTTTAATCATCAGGGAGATGGCAATCCGATCCATTCGTTCTTGATACTGGAACAGCCCATGAAATACATCGCTAATCGATTCGAGTGATTTGGCAACACCAAGAACCAAGATTGTGAGTGCTGTCTCCCACCGATATCCTGCCGTGAACGCAACTATACCGATCGCTAGTAGTGCTAAACCAGTACAGACTAATCGTAGTCCCAGATAATCGCCAAATTGATACCTGCGATCGACATCGGTAGTCTGAATCTGGCGTAATTGCAAGTTGGCAAATAACACAATCGGAGCTGTCACCGCCAATCCCAGGGTAAATTGACCAACCATTTCGGGGCTGCCCAGTTTTGCCAGCACTACCAACATCCCCCATTGAGACGCGGCATAAATAATATTGCCGACAAACGTCCAAGAGAAGTTTTGACGCAGGGTGAGTGATTTTGGTTGGGTCATAGGTGACGTGTTTAGTTGGGTGAAATCGACAGCAATCGTTCGCCCTAATCTAATTTTTGTGAGTATCGTGTAATCAAAAAGATTACTCATCTCAATCATACTCACATTTTGCGCTGAGGATGTGAATTTGGAGCGATCTTGTCGATCGGGTGAGTGGTGGATTGAGTTACTCTAAATCTTGAGACTGGGTTGCTTTTAGCAAAGGTGTCTGAGTCGAACTCAAGACTGGATCTGCGGTGCTGGTTGGCTGTTGGATGATTTGGCGATCTCTAGCCAATGAGAACTGCTGCTGGTAATTGGAAGCGACAGCGAGGATCGTACCCAATCCTAAATAAACGGGTAATGGTAAATCGATATCTTTAATTGATTGATACAATTCGGCGACAGCTAAAAGGATGAAAAAGATCGCAATCCAAAATTGAGGCATATCTTTAGAGTATGTTTTCCACTCTGATTTTAGCTCACGCCGTCGAGACATCTGTACCTGCGCGAAGCTATCCGAACAGATCTCAATTGTCAACGGTGTAAAAACCGATCTGACTAAGTAATAAAAAGTGACTGAGATCTTAGAAAGTCTAGTAATAATAGCATTCTTTAATGTTCGATAAAGGTGATAAGCTGTTAGCGACGAGTTAGGAAACCTTAACTTTGGCAATTATCGAACTTACCCCCGATTTCCCAAGTTTAACGACTACAGATCGACTACTAGAGTCGATCCATCATCACCCCGAAGGTTTAACAATTAGGCAGTTAGCCGATCGATTAAACCGCCCAATCTCCATGATCCAAATTTGTTTGAATATTCTCATAGCTAGCCGAAAAGTAGCTATTAGACAGCAAAACAATGGGCACCAATTAGCTAAAGTATACATTCTTAGGCCAGACAAACCTCAGTCCCAGCGTCAGTTTCGGCGAATAACTAGCAATAGTAATAGTAGTATCACACCGATCGGATTAAGAGCGGGAGCTGGATTGACAAAAATCCAACTTGCAGCTCAATTGGGCTTGAGCGTCCGAACGATTAATGACTGGGAGCAAAAACGCTCTCAGCCAAAATTAGTTCCGTCTCAACTCAAACAAATGATGTCGGTGTATCAATGTACACTAGACGAACTGATTGCGGCATTTGAGTAAGTGCTAAATAATACTTTGCCGTTGGCGATCGCTCGTAATTGAATTATCAGTGGTCCTAATGTATATGTATCCCGATCGACAATCGTACTGATTTCGATCGGGTATTTTTGTTTTTTTATCTGTTCGATAAACTGAACGTATGTAGTCAATTGACCATCACCAATTTGTGGTCGATCGTCCAAGATGCCTACCCGCCGAGCGCGGAGTTGAGATGTTACTAATAGGATGTTTAATTGTTGACGAATTTGCTCTTCATTCATATGCAGTGGATCGACAGTTACGTCAGCAATTTTGGCATTTTGCTTAAATAATTTTTGATTTGGGATCGCATCAATGAATACCTGAATATTGGTATCGCCAACTAGATAGTTACCTGTCGAAAAGATTCGCACTACATAATCACGGCGTGCTCCGGCTGGTGCATCCGCTGGATTGGCGATCTGCTGCTTGAGCTGGGTTAATTGATTAGAGCCGATTTCAATTATTTGTCGCCTGCTATCAAACCTGTCGGGATTAGTCGCTTGTAGGGCATTGAGATTAGCTTGAGTGAGCAGCGCGTTGATGGCTTTGGCTGCAGACCTTGTATTACTAACCGGAATAATTGCACTTGCCAATACTTGATTGCGAAGAATGCCAATATTTCCCTGGCGAATCTTGTGATACTCCTGCTCGATATTGTTGACTTCTTTTTCGAGTGAAGCCAATCCTTGACGATTAGTTTTTACTTGTGATTCAATTTTTTTGAGCTGTCGATCTCGAAGTTTCAATTGCATCGCCCTGGTTTGAAATTCTTGCTCTAAGGTTTGATGCTGTTTCTCTTTTTCTTTGAGTTGGGCTTGGCGGACGGCTAGCTGTGGATTGAGTTGCCCGATCTGAGCTTCTACTCCTAATAGTTGTGTTTGCTGTGTCTGTAACTCTAACTCTAGATTGGTCAATCTCGTAGTCGCCCGATCCAATTCTCGCCCGACTTTTTTGACAGTATTTTCGTATGCTTGGAGGCGTTGAGTCTTGTCGATCGATCTTGGTTCGACGGTAATGATATTTAGCTGTTGCTGAAGTTGCGATCGTTTGCTGGTATCGATCGCCAATTGTGCCTGGAGCGGCAAAATCTCCTCTTCCAGGCTGCTAATCCGTTGTTTTAAGTCTCGGACTTGAGTCGAGATTGTCTGCCGTTGTGCCTGCAAATCGCTCCGCTGGCGGGCGATTTCAGTTACTTCCCGTACGAGGTCGTTTCGCTCACCGGAAACCACCTGGAGCTGCTGTTGGGTGTTTTTGAAATTCTGGGCAGCAATTGATTGTTTGAGCAGTTCATCTTTGAAAGATTTATTGATGCCCGTCAGCAAATCTGTCGCCTCCAACTGCTGATTCCGAGCAACTTCCAGCTCTTTCTGCACCCGATCTTTTTGCTCCAAGGCGCGGGCAAGATTTTCCTTGGTAGCAGAGAGTTTGCCCTGAATTTTTTGGAGATCGAATACCCCCGTCCGCAACTGCTCACTCGCTCCAAAAATCAGTGTTAGTACGGAGCCAGAGATCAGTGTTCCTGTAACGATCGTCACTAGTGTGGCTGTCTGGCGCGGGCGGAGTTTAAACAGCGTCAATCGCGCCTTTCCCACCCGCGTGCCAATTCGATCGCCAGATACAGCGATGATCCCCCCTAGAATTAACATTGCCCCGATTAGTAGGTATCCGCTGGTCATTTTGGGGAAAGTTTGGGACGGAGGGACGGAGGACGGGGGGATTGAGGGACTGGGAGACGGGGGACTTGGGGAATGTATGTGTTTATGCTGTTTGTTGTGTTCTGAACTCCCAAATCCCAACTTTATTCAATTGATAAGCTTTATGTTCGATCGAAAAATGAACTAGCAACTATGATATCACAAGCGTTTTGGAGATTCCGATCCGGTAGCTACAACTCATTCAGCTTTGCTGCACCAGAGGTAATCGACAGCCGCAACCTAATAGTGTCCCCAGTCTCCCAGTCCCCAAGTCCCCAAGTCCCCCCGTCTCCCAGTCTCCCCGTCTCCCCGTCCCCAAGTCCCCCAGTCCTCCTCGCTCCAAAGACTACTTCTCAAAATTAATTGTCGATCGACTCCAATCTGCCATAAGATTTAAAGATTGGTTGTAGTAGATAAAGTTGCCAATGACTTGGGGTATTGGGGTGTCGCAGTTTACAGAATCCTGGTTACGCCAAAGTCTCGACCTAGGATTGGTAATTGCCCTCACCTTTATGGTGCTATTGGCGGTCAGAGATCGTCGAACGCTGTGGATGGTGCGAGGGTTGATTGTATTGATGGTAGCCGCAGCGATCGCTGAACGGTGTCATTTTCGGCTGTTAAACTTTGCATTGGACAAATTGGTGATTGGAGCTGCACTGGCGATGTCGGTGGTGTTCCAGTCGGAATTTCGCCGCTTTCTGGAGCAATTGGGGCGGGGGAATCTGCTGCCATCACTCAGTCAAAAAAGACGGGTGGGAGATGGGGCGGATCGATCGATCGATCGAATTGTCGATGCTGTCAAAGAGCTATCGCAACAGCGGATTGGGGCATTGATGATCCTCGAAACCAATGAAATGATGGACGAGCGAGATTTTGCCGTTCCAGGCGTAAAATTAGATGCGGAGCTATCCAAGGAATTGATCCAGACCATTTTTCAAAATACTACATTACTCCATGACGGAGCAGTCTTTATTCGGGGCGATCGAGTCGTGGCGGCGGGAGTGATTTTGCCACTGTCAGATCGGGCGGCTTCCAGGCAGCTAGGCACTAGACATCGAGCCGCGATGGGCATCACCGAACGCACAAACAACTGCGTGTGCATCGTCGTCTCCGAAGAGACTGGCTCGATTTCACTTGCTGAAGCTGGCATCCTCGATCGACCCCTGACTAGCAGTAAACTGAAAGAGCTATTAGAACTTCGATTTGCACCCATCAGCGAACGTGAATCTGTCAGACCTAGTTTACGCACCTTCGGACGCAAATTCAAGTCTCGCAGTCTATTGCTATTCCGCCGTCTACTCAAAGTACCAAATCAGAAATAGGGGGATAGTGAATTGTTGAATGGAAAAGAACTAGATAGACTCACACATTGCACCAGCGATGCGCGCTCCTCGGGTTTCCCGTTCGTGGAGCGTCTCGTTGGCGTAGCCTCTCGACAGCTAACCGTAGAGGGTACCCATAAAGGGCACCCCTACACAAGTTACCTGTAGGGGTGCCCTTCATGGGTACCCTAAGATCTACGGTCAGTAGTAGTCTTCACGTATTGGTGCAAGATGTGAGTAGACGAATAAATCGTGAATCGATCGTCGTCCCCGTAATGTGACGTTCATGAATTGAAGTAAAATATTGTTCTAACAATTTTTGCTACATGTCTCTTGCAATCTCCCAAGCCCCCAAGCTCCCACGCTCTCACACCCCCGTACCCTCCCAGATGACCTCCAAAACGACCAGTCTCATCGAACTACCTAGCGATTTAGATTGCACTCAGCTACCACAACACATCGCCGTAATCATGGATGGGAATGGTCGATGGGCAAAAAATCGGGGTTTTCCACGAATTATGGGACATCGGCGTGGTGCCGATACGCTGCGCGATCTGCTGCGGTGCTGTAAGGATTGGGGGATTGGGGCACTGACAGTCTACGCCTTCTCGACCGAAAATTGGGGGAGAACGCTAGAAGAAGTCGATTTTTTGATGACGCTGTTTGAAAATCTGTTTCAGTTGGAACTGAAAGAAATGGTGGCAGAGGGCGTGAGGTTAGAAGTAGTCGGGAATCTCGATAATATTCCTGCGTCGCTGTATGATGCGATCGACAAAGCTAGAGCAGCCACCGAGCACAATCAAGGTGTGCGGTTTACAGTTGCGATCAATTATGGCGGTAGACAGGAAATTGTGCGGGCTTGTCAGGCAATAGCTACTCAAGTTCAACAAGGATCGATCGAGGTTGCCGATATCGACGAGAATTTATTATCAAAACACTTGCACACGGCGCATTTGCCAGATCCAGATTTATTGATTCGGACTAGCGGCGAAATGCGGATTAGTAATTTCTTGCTGTGGCAATTGGCATATGCGGAGTTCTACGTTACCGATATATTGTGGCCAGATTTTGACAGACGAGCGTTTCATCAGGCGTTGCTCAATTATCAGCAGCGGCATCGGCGGTTTGGTAAGGCGTAGGGAAGGGTTCTTGAGGTGTAGCGGATATCTATACCCCACCCTAGCCCTCCCCGAGGATGCGCGGATGCGCGCACTGTTCGGGTTCCCCGACAGTGAAGCGCACCAAGCAGGGTAGGGGACAGGAGTCCTACTTTTCAAGGGTAAATTCATCCCATATTAAGTTAACGGTCGTCAACGACAACTTGGCTCCTCCCCTTTCCAAGGGGAGGTTGGGTGGGGTATAGATATCCGCAACATCTTAGACAGATCACAGATCCATATACGATCGATCGAATCGGTGGTAGGGGCAATTCATACATTGCCCCTACCACCGATTTTTAGGGGCAAAATCTAATCCGATTCAACCAAATGTCGATCTTCCCATCCCAACGGGGAAATATAAATCTAGGACACATATTAATTATGAACTTTCAATTTTTAAGTCCCACCTCCACCTTTGTCCACTACGCCATGAGTTCGAGCCATGAATCAAGGTTCTAGCAGCGTTGCTGATACCGAAAGAACGTTAAACCCCATCAAGTTGTTAGAGCAATTAGCGACTTCCCAAGCAAAAGGTTGTTTACGCATTACATCTAACGAAGTTGTGTGGTTACTCTACTTTTACGAAGGCAAGCTATTTTATGCCAATCATTCCCTTGAACCGATCGAGCGGCTCGAACAACATCTGCGGCGGATTAGTCCGATTGTTTTAGCCAATCAGGTTTACACCGATTTGCGAGAGCAGTTGAAAGAAGCAAATTTGGAGGCTACTTATCCAAGTTTGGATTACCAGGCAATTCGCTGGTTGATCGCTCAGGGACATATTTCCGAACAGACTGCGGGGACGTTAGTCAAGAGCATTTCCAAAGAAGTCCTTCAGTCTTATCTGTTGATTACGACAGGTACCAGTGAATTGGTATCACGAGAAACAGCGTTCCCCATTTGGTGGAGCGGCAATTTCTTGTTTGTCACGAAAGAATGTCAGACAGAATTGCAAGCTTGGCAAGCGTTACAACCAGCAATTAAATCACCTTATCAGCGTCCTTATCTGATGAATGTCGAGCATCCATTGCTCACAGCAGATGTCAAGGCAAAGTTGAGCAAGATTTTGATTGGATTTAGCTTTAGACAATTGTCTTTGCTGCTCAAACAAGATGAGCTGACAGTTGCTAATAATCTCTATCGATTGATTAGTAATCAAATTGTCGGATTGCGTCCACCCCAGCCACCATTCGATCGATTACACAGACTGTATGCCGCAGAATCTGACAAGAATCGCTTTGACGAGAAAACGCAATCAGTCACTGATACTCTCAATGCAGTTACTGCTGGCAATAATACTTCAGGGACAACTGGAGATCTGATCGAACAAGCAACTTATAAGATTGCTTGTGTGGATGATAGTCCGACGATTTTACGGGAAATCAATCGCTTTTTGGATGGTGATAGTTTCAAGGTATTTCCGATCGTTGATTCGGGTACAGCCTTGATGAAGATTATTCGGATCAATCCTGACATTATTTTATTGGATGTGGGAATGCCAACGATCGATGGTTATAAATTGTGCTCGATGTTGCGGAAACATCCAGCCTTTAAAAAGACTCCGATCGTGATGGTAACTGGCAATACAGGCATCATCGATCGAGCTAAAGCAAAAATGGCTGGCTCGACTGATTATATGACCAAACCGTTTACCCAATCAGGTTTGATCGAGATGGTGTCCAGTCATTTAATGACAGACGATAATTAAAAATTTAGGAGATATTAAATAAAATGGTTAAGGTTTTAGTAGTTGAAGATACACCGTCAGAAATGAAATTGATGACGCTTTATCTCAAGGATAATGGCTATCTAGTTATCTCGGCGGATAATGCCAAAGATGGATTGAATTTGGTCGAAAAAGAAAAGCCCGATGTCGTCATCACTGATGTAGTGATGGAAGGAATGAATGGATTTGAATTTTGTCGGACATTGAAAAAAAATCCCGACACGTCAAAAATTCCGGTGATTGCTTGCACCTCTCGCGATCAAGATCTCGATAAATTATGGGGCAAAAAACAAGGCGTAGATGTCTATGTAACTAAGCCTTATTCCCAGGACGATATCATCAATGCTGTTAAATCAGTTTCTAATTAGTGGTTTAGTTGCTAGTTGTTAGTTTCTAGCAAGATTTACGATCGGTAATTTAATTACTACTAGTTACTTAATATTATGCCGATCGCTAAACCACTAAATCACTAAACCACTAAACCACTATGAGCAGTACTCTAACCCCAACCAAACGATCGACTAGAACCACTGGCGACATGTTTTTGCGCTTTCAGCTCGATCGACAAACCACCGCTGTGGTACCGATGCTGCAAACGCAAGAAGCGATCGTGTTGCCTGCGAGTAGAGTATCGATAGTCCCCAATCTGCCGTCTCCAGTCATGGGTTTATTCAACCGTCGCAGTAGCCTGTTGTGGCTGGTGGATCTGCCAGAGATTCTGGGACTGGAGCCGATCGATAGACATACTCAAAGCTACGATGTCGCGCTGCTGAAGGTCGGGCAAACACCCCTGGCTGTGGCAGTTCGATCGATCCTGGGGGTTACTAGGTTTGCGAAGGATGAAATTTCTTCACCAATTGGCAGTTTCAATCCCGCGTTCACGCCTTACCTCAACGGCTGGATCTTGCGAAATCAAGAGTTGGTATTGGTACTGGATCCTGAAGCGATCGTCAACGCCAAGGTCTTAAGCAGTTAAAGCAGAGATCTTTACCCCACCCCAGCCCTCCCCTTGTAAAGGGGAGGGGGCATGAAAGCCCCTTTTACAAGGGGGTTGGGGGTAAAAATCTCTGCCGGAGCCAGCAATTCACAACCGAAACAATTATAAAAAATACAGCATCTACCCTATGAATCAGTTTAACCAATCAACTCAATTTAACACTCCCAACAACGCTGAACTCGCGATCGACTCAGCTCCCAGATCTACCTCCAAGTGGAGTAGATTGAGCCTCAAAACCAAGGGTACTCTGGTAGCTACATTACTCGGACTGTTACCACTAGCGACAATTGGAGTACTGAGCTATTCCCAGATCGATAACGCTCTCAGAAATCAGACAACTCAAGCTCAGAAAGAGCGGGCAATCCAAATCGCCGATAAATTTAACCGTTTTGTGTTTGAGCGGAATGGTGACGTAGAAGCTCTATCGGCACAGCCAATTTTTACCGACGCAAAATTGCTTGCTTCAACATCGCCAGAGTATAAGGGTGTGCTGTTGAATCGATATGTAGATATTTATCAGGTCTATGATAGTATCGCGGCGTTTGACCTCAAAGGTAATCCGATCGCCCAAAGCAAAGGCGTAAAACTCGGCAATCACCTCGATCGCAAGTATTTTCAAGAAGTCCTGAAAACAGGTAAAACCGTGATTTCCGATCCAGAGGTATCTAAATCCTCCGGCAAAATGTCCGTGCACTTTGTCACGCCAATCAAGGATCTAGCTACTGGCCAAATCATTGGGGTAATGCGAACCAGAGCACCAATCGACAAATTGGAAGCACCACTCAAAAACTTGGCAAGCAAGAGTCGAGACTACCATATTATTGATACTCGTACCAAAACAGTATTTATTAGTTCTAATGGCGAGTATGCTGGTAAACCAGTAGATGCAGATCTATCAGCGGCCATGCAAGGGTCACTAGTATTGCATCAAAATAAGGTCGGTGACACCGCTGGCGAACGTGCTCAGAAAGGCGATGCGGGCAAGAACAACGAACTGCTCACTACTGCCCCATTTGAAAAAATTGAGGGAATGGTACAACTGCCGTGGGTAGCAGTAGCGTCGGTCGATGAAGATGAAGCTTACGGTACCTTGAGTGGACTACTGCTGACTATCCTCGCAGGAGCTGGTTTAACAGCTTTAGCGACAGTGGCATTGGCGGCATTACTTGCCGATCGAGCTACCAGACCAATTGACGCAGCAGCGAAAGCGGTAGAACGAATCGGGCAAGGGGATTTCAATCGCCGGATCGCAGTCACCAGTGAAGATGAAATGGGCAAACTGGGTGACAACATTAACTCGATGGCTGGTCAAATTCAAGGACTGTTGAATGAGCAGTCGGATCAAACTAAGCGGACAGAACTATACGCTGAAATCTCACGGGCGCGGACGACTGAAGATCTAGAAACACCACTGTCCCAAATTCTGATCGAAGCGCGGGAAATCGTCAAAGCCGATCGGCTGGTAGTTTACCGCTTCATGGCGGACAATCGCGGTTACATCGCGGGTGAATCATTTGGTACTGGTACCAGCAGTGCGATGGCGGAACAGGTCAATGACCCCTGCATTCCTGAAGAATTGCTCGCGGCTTATGCCAAAGGGCGGATTATCGCCAATGATAGCGTCACTGACAGCAACTATCATCCCGACCACAAGAACCTGTTGACGCGCCTGAATATCAAGTCAAATCTGATCGTGCCGATCGTCCAAAATGGTAACTTACTGGGATTATTAGTCGCTCACCACTGTCAAAATGCTCATGCTTGGCAAGAGTGGGAAAGCATCTACATGACCAAATTTGCCGAACAAATCGGGATTTCGCTCAGTGGTTTCACGATCTCCGAGCGGGGACAGCTCGATGCGACCAGACAGCGGGATAAAGCGGTACGGGAGCAATTGCTATCGAGTATTTCTCGTGCTCAAACTACTCAAGAAATGGCTACACCGCTGGCTTATATCCTCGAAGAAGGACGACTAAAACTTGGAGCCGATCGAGTTGCTATCTATCGGTTTTTCCCTGGCTACGATGGTCATATTGTCGGGGAAGCAATTTTACCAGGCATTACTAGTGCTTTTGGTGAACGATTGGAAGATGCTGTAATGGCTCAGGATACGATCGACGGTTATCGGGAAGGAATGACGATTGCGACTAATGATGTGACTGCTGGTGATTATGCAGTGGAGCGTCAGCAGCTACTTAGCAAGCTGCAAGTTAAGTCCAACCTCGTTGTGCCAATTCTCCAAGGTAACAACTTACTCGGACTGCTAGTTGCCCATCACTGTAAGAAGGCTCATCAGTGGCAAGAATCAGAAGTCAATTACTTTACTGAATTTGCACTACCAATTTCCAGTTGTCTGGGTGGATTTGCGGCTACCGAACGGAGTCAGTATGAAGCTGAAGCATCGGGCAAACGAGCCGATACAGCCAAGAAGGAAAACGAAAATCGTCAGAAAGAACTGTTCCGGCTGTTGACCGAAATTGAAGGAGCTTCCGACGGTGACTTGACAGTTCGATCGGAAATTAGCGACGGTGAAATCGCGATCGTCGGTGACTTCTTCAACTCGATTATCGAAAGTCTCCGAGACATCGTTACCACTGTAAAAACTGCGGCGGGTCAAGTAAACGGCTCGGTTGGTGCCAATGAATCCGATGTCCGATTGCTAACTGACGCAGCGACTAAACAAGCCGACCAGATTCAACAGACTCTGAGCAAGCTGGAAAAAGTAACGATCTCAATTCAATCAGTAGCAACAGATGCTCGTCTCGCGGCAAATGTCGCGACCTCTGCCGCATCCACCGCCGAAGTTGGTGGTCAAGCGATGGATCGGACGGTACAAAGTATCCTGCAACTGCGGGAAACGATCGCCGAAACAGCCAAGAAGGTAAAACGCCTCGGTGAATCTTCCCAACAGATTTCCAAAGTAACTGGACTGATCGACCAAATCGCCCTCCAAACCAACTTACTCGCTATCAACGCAAGTATCGAAGCAGCTCGTGCTGGTGAAGAAGGACGCGGTTTCGCAGTCGTAGCCGAAGAAGTCGGGGAACTAGCCGCCCAATCAGCCGCAGCAACCAAAGAAATCGAAAAAATCGTCGAAAACATTCAGCGAGAAACCAGCGCGGTAGCTCAAGCAATGGAACTGAGTACCACTCAGGTAGTCGAAGGTACCCAATCTGTCGAACAAACCAAAACCAGTTTGAAACAGATTATTGAACTCTCCAATCAAATGGATGCGTTCCTGAAATCGATTTCGATCGCCACCATCGACCAGGTAGAAACCTCCCAAGCAGTGAAGGTAGACATGGCCGCAGTCGCCCTGATTTCCGAGCAGACCTCCGACTCCTCCAAGCAAGTATCTACCTCGCTCCAAGCAACGGTAACTATCGCCCAAGCACTACAGGCTTCGGTAGGTAAGTTTAAAGTTGATGCCGATCGCAATTAGGGGTTAGGCTTTGGGCTTTAGGCTTTAGGGTTCGGAGTTAGGGATTAGGTTTTAAAAGAGACGCAAGCGTCTTGAAGTCCAGAGATTAATCCTCACATCCAAAGCCCAAAGCCTTCCTCAGTCCGAAGCTTTCCTAACGCCTAACGCCTAACGCCTAACGCCTCCTCTTCCCTAAAGACTTCCTAACCCCCAACTCCTAGATGATTACCTCAGATCAAGAACAACAAGTCAAACTCCAATTTTTGGACGAAGCGACGGATTATTTAGATACCCTCGAATCGGGGCTGCTGGGACTGGGTACTGGTGCAGTTTCTGACAAGCAGTTGGATGGACTCCTGCGGGCAGCGCACTCGATCAAGGGTGGTGCGGCGATGATGGGTTACAAGACACTCGCGGGTCTTGGGCACCATCTGGAGGATTATTTCAAGATTATCCAGTATGGCAAGGCGGCTGCGCCAGATGCTCAGATCGAGCAGCTCATGCTGGCGACAGTGGATAAGCTGCGGCAGATTGTCGCTCTCAATCGACAGGGCAAGGATGCCGACGCAGCTTGGTTAGAGGAACGGGTTAATCCGCTATTTGCTCAACTGCGCGATCGGTTGGGTGAATTCAATCCTGAAGATGAAGCCAATATGCTGGCTTCCGAATCCGGTGAAGATATTCTCAGCTTTATGTTTGAAACTGAGGTCGAACGATCGCTCACTCAGTTAGAAGATGCTGGCGATGGTCAGAATTCTACTAGTCTCTTTGATGAGCTAATCGTTACTGGCGAGGAATTGGGTGGTCTAGCTGAAATGCTAGAATTGCCCGCCCTCGCGACCTTATGCCAGTCTGTCCAGCAGCATTTGACCGCCCAACCCCATCGAGTTCGGGAAATTTCGGCTCTGGCGATCGCCGCATGGCGGCGCACTCAAGCCCTGGTGGCGATCGGTCAAATTGGCAATCTCCCTGAAGAAATCGAACTTCCAGGTTCGGGAATTATCAGCATTAGGGAATCACAAGAATTTCCTGAAAGTTATCGATCTGACACACCAATATTCAATCTCAATGAAGCTGAAACCCTGCCTGGTTGGGGTGATGACTTCAATGTCAATGAGGTAGCAGTCGTCGCACTTAGTGAAGCTGAGACAGTGCCGGAATGGAGTAACATCAATCTCAATGCGATCGATCCAAATTCAATCCGTGAATTAGTCGATCTTCAGGACTTCTCGATCGATCCACCTCTGACCATTGCCGATTTGGGTGATGAACAATTGGCTGATTCAGTCCAGTTTGGGTCTTATTCAGGTGCTCACGATCTCAGCACATTAGCAGATCCTTTTGCCGAATTTACCAGTCCAGTTGCGCCAGCTTTCTCGACGATTACTGCCAGTGATGAGCTAGAAGCACTGGAGCTAGAAGAATTAGATACTAGAGAGCACGGCGTAGAATCGATTAGTCAAGACAACACCACTATTTCCGAACCGCCAGAGATCGTCGATGCTTTTGAAATGCTCGATCTCAGCGGCGACCTCTCTTTTGATGCCGATATTCCCGAAATTTTCTCCGAGCTATCTGGTTTCCTTTCAGATGTCGCACCGCGAGATATCTCGTCAGCAGTATTCAATATTCCGTCCAAACCAAAGGTCGATTATCTCGCTCAAGAAGCCGCAGATCTACTCAGTGCCCTCGATGCAGCTCCAGAGGTAATTGACGATCTACCACACAATGCCGACAGTCCAGGCGCGGCTGGCTCCAACTCTACCGTCCAAGTCGTCGAGCAAACAATTCGGGTTGCCACTAAGCAATTAGAAGAAATTGGAGATTTATTTGGCGAGCTAACGATCGATCGGAATGGTCTGAATCTCCATCTCCAGGGGCTGCGCCAATTAGTGATCAATCTCCAGCTCAAAGTCAAACAGCTAGAACAATCCAACTTCAATCTCAGTGAAGCATACGACGCATCAGCCGTTGACAAGCAAGATCCTACCGCCCAAGTCCAAAATAATCCCAGCCTATCGAGCGATTTTACCAGCGAACTAGATCTACTGGAATTCGATCGATATAGCGAACTCCACATCCTCTCCCAGGAAGTGATGGACACGATCGTCCAAATCGAAGAACTGACCACAGATTTAGACCTCCAGCTCAACGATGCCGAGCGCACCAATCGTGACCTCAATCGCACCGCCAAGCAGCTCCAAACGGGCTTAACCCAAGTGCGGATGCGTCCAGTCTCCGAACTGTTCAATCGCTTCCCTAGAGCCATTCGGAACCTGTCGATCGAACATAGTAAACCGATCGATCTCCAGCTCAAAGGCGGTACGACTCTAATCGAGCGCAGTACCCTCGAAGCTCTCAACGATCCGCTGATGCACCTCGTTCGCAACGCCTTCGATCATGGCATCGAACCCAGTGCCACCCGCCTTGCCAATGGCAAATCCGCCGCAGGTAAGATTGAAATCAGTGCCACCTATCGAGGCAACCAAACCGTCATCACCATCAAAGATGATGGTGGCGGCATCGATCTCGACAAAATCCGTGCCAAGGTCAAAAAAATGGGCATGGATGACAAAGAAATCGCCAACTTTAAAGACAATGAACTAATCGATCTAATCTTTGAACCAGGCTTCAGTACCGCCGCCAAAGTCACCGATCTCTCTGGACGCGGCGTGGGCATGGACGTAGTGCGAACCAATATTCGCGCTCTCCGTGGTGATATCTCTGTCGATACCAAACTCGGTCAAGGTAGTACATTTACGATTACCGTTCCGTTCACCCTCTCAGTCGTTCGCGTCCTGCTAGTAGAAGTAAACGGGCTATGGCTAGCAATTTCTAGCAACATTGTCGAAGAAATCATCCTGCTCAACCCCGAAAATATCATCAGCACCGCTGGCCAAAAAATGCTTCAGTGGGATGACTTCACCGTGCGATTGATTCAACCAACTCAATACTTGCACCTCCCTGAGTTCACCACTCAACTGGCTACTGCGAGTATCCCGACTATCGATCGTCCAACCGTACTGATGATCGACCAAGGACAAGATGTCGTCGCCCTCCAAATCGATAAATTCTGGGGTGAGCAAGAAGTCACCATTCGTCAGCCGCTCGGCAACCTCAAAATGCCTCCAGGCTTTACTGGCTGCACAATCCTCGGTGACGGTCGAATTGTACCGCTCTTGGATGCGATCGAGTTTATCCGCTGGGTTGACGGTGATGTTGCTACCGCAAGATCGGCGACTCCCACCCTTAACTTCCTCGATGGCGAATCGAAAACAACGCCGACTATCATCCAGAAGTCGCGGATTCTCGTCGTCGATGACTCGATCAACGTCCGCCGCTTTGTCGCCCTCACCCTCGAAAAAGCTGGCTACCTCGTAGAGCAAGCCAAAGATGGTCAAGAAGCAGTCGAAAAGCTCCAATCCGGTATCCAAGTCCAAGCAGTCGTCTGCGATGTCGAAATGCCCCGCATGGACGGCTACGGCTTCCTAGCCACCGTCAAGGGTCTAGCCCCATTCAAACACATTCCCGTCCTGATGCTCACATCCCGCAGCGGCGACAAGCATCGCAAGATCGCCATGAACCTCGGTGCCAGCGGCTACTTCGCCAAACCGTTCAAGGAGCAAGAGCTGCTTGCTACGCTGACACAATTGGTGAATTAGATTTTAGGTTTAATCACCATTCCTCTTGCCCCCTCCCCTTTCCAAGGGGATGGTTGGGGTGGGGTAAAGATCTTCGCAGCAAACTAGTTCTAGAGATGTTGAGTTTTCTCCGGTGGGAGACGCTCCGCGAACGAGGCTCAACCCAACCAATCTATTCACTAGAGATGTTGGGTTTCATTCTTCAACCCAACCTACAAATCTAAACCACTAAACCACTCATCTCAAAATTGCATACCGCAAATCGACTTGACTCAAATCCACATCAACCAGCAAAACATCACTCAGATCTGTATTCTCAAAAATCGCGTGGTGCAACATCACCCCGCGCAGATCTGCTTGCGATAAATTCGCGCCAGTAAAATTTGCCCGACTTAAGTTCGCACCTTTTAGATTAATTCCAGTCAAATCCGCGTAGCGCAAATCGGCACCGCTGAGGTTTACTTGACTCAGATTGGCACCCTGTAAATTAGCCAATCGTAGGTCTGTCTTCCGCAATGATGCTCCATTCGCATCGATCCCTGTGAGCGTCGCGCGAATTAAATTAGCCTCATTGAGATTGGCAGACATTAGACTAGCACTGTGGAGATTCGATCGCCACAAGTTCGCCTTCGTCAGCACAGCCGCTGATAAGTTCGCCCGCTGCAAGTTTGACCCTGATAAGTTCGCATTAGCCAAGTGTGACTGGCTCAGATTAATTGCCGCCAGACAGCGTTCGGTTAGACATGCATCCGATAAATGAGCCAGAACAAAGTCTCGCTCTCCATTGTCATATTGCCGTAGCAATTCATCGGTATTCATTGTCAATTCGCTCCTAGAGACGCTGTATGTCTGGATACGTCTTCAAAATTCTGCTGTTCGAGGTAACTCTCGATCGAACCTGTGTAACTGTTATTATTCTTTATATTAACTATTGTAACAAAATATAGACAAACTTGCAAATAATTTTGCGGATGTTGTGTCGATCGCAGAGATCTGAGCATTGCCGCAGAGATCCACCCACCCCACCCTACGGGCACCCCTCCGAGGAGGGGATTAATACAAAACCCCCTCACATGGTGAGGGGGTTTTATTTCTCGCTAAATCAACTCAGTATTAACCGTTGATAGCAGGAGCAATTAAAGCAACAGGAGTAGATTCACCAGCAGCTAAGTCGAGTGGGAAGTTGTGTGCATTTCTTTCGTGCATTACTTCCATACCGAGGTTAGCGCGGTTGATGATGTCAGCCCAGGTGTTGATGCCATGTCCTTGTGCATCTACTACTGATTGGTTGAAGTTGAATCCGTTGAGGTTGAATGCCATTGTGGATACACCCAAGGATGTGAACCAGATGCCGACTACTGGCCATGCACCTAACAAGAAGTGAAGTGAACGGCTGTTGTTGAATGATGCGTATTGGAAGATAAGACGACCGAAGTAGCCATGAGCTGCAACGATGTTGTAGGTTTCTTCTTCTTGTCCAAATTTGTAACCGTAGTTCAAGGACTCGACTTCGGTTGTTTCACGAACTAGGCTGGAGGTTACGAGTGAACCGTGCATTGCTGAGAATAATGAACCACCGAATACTCCTGCTACGCCGAGCATGTGGAATGGGTGCATCAAGATGTTGTGCTCTGCTTGGAAAACAATCATGAAGTTGAATGTTCCAGAGATTCCGAGGGGCATACCATCTGAGAATGAACCTTGTCCGATTGGGTAAATCAGGAATACTGCGGTTGCTGCTGCTACTGGTGCGGAGTAAGCTACGCAAATCCAAGGTCTCATGCCGAGGCGGAATGATAGTTCCCATTCACGTCCCATGTAGCAGAAGATTCCAATCAGGAAGTGGAATACTACTAGTTGGTAAGGTCCACCGTTGTACAACCATTCGTCTAGGGATGCTGCTTCCCAAATTGGGTAGAAGTGCAAGCCGATTGCGTTAGATGATGGGATAACTGCACCGGAGATGATGTTGTTTCCGAACATCAGGGAGCCAGCTACTGGTTCGCGGATGCCGTCGATGTCTACTGGTGGTGCTGCGATGAAGGCGATGATGAAGCAGATGGTAGCGGATAGTAGGGTTGGTACCATCAGGACTCCGAACCAACCGACATAAATGCGGTTTTCGGTGGAGGTGATCCAGCTACAGAAGCGATCCCAGACGTTCGCGTTCTGGGTGCGTTGTAAGGTTGTTGTCATTGGTTTATGATTGCTGGTTGTTCTTTGCAGAACGGTATTTATTTATCTATGTCCTTAATCTAACTCGATTGTTAACGTTTGTAAAGTTTTCTCACTTTTGTAAAGCTGATTGCTGCTATCAGGTTTTGTTATGTTTGTCGATCGCAGTGAGATCTCGATCGAGATTTGGGCATACTCAATATAAGTTCTACCAAACGCGATCGAATATTATGGCTAACGCAGCAACTGAGTACGCGGTACATTTGCTACTCTCAGGCGGTCATCGGGAAGAAGTGCGCTTTCCGACAATGCAAGATTTTCAGAAGTGGTACAGCAATGAGCTGATGCCCAAATCTGCCTCTACAGACTTTACAACTGTACCGCTGAAAAATACTCAAGGTGAGTACATGCTGGTGCGTCCTAGCTGTATCGAAGGGATTCGGATCGAGCCTGTGTTTGCATCTAGTGTCGATCGAAGCTACTAG
>JANXVE010000161.1 GCA_025351825.1 Chamaesiphon sp. 341R_metabat_111
CGTTAAGTAGGTAAAATAGTTTGATGTTAGCTAGCTGCTGATGATGCCATCTAGTTGCGGATCGTTCCACGATTGAGGGCATTGTCGGCAGATCTAACTTACTCAATCAAAATCTATCCATCGCTAGTTTTGTTCGCTGCTAATAACATCGAGCAAACTCACTAGGATGGATATTTTTTCCTGATTCGTGGAGGATTTGCGATCGTGTATGCACAGTTATTAACCTATTTTAAAACCCCATCGCAATTAGTCTGCTATGGCATGACAATCGCTAGCTGGTATCTCGTGTTTAGCAACTCCGAGCGGGTGCAATCGACAGAATTACCAGCGGCTACTCAAGACGAGCGGAGCATCGATGTGCCGCATAGTCCATTACCCCACCCCAACCCTCCCCTTATAAAGGGGAGGGAGCCGGAAAGTCCCCTTCACAGGTAAGTTTAGAGGGTAAAGATCCACGCATCGCCACGAACCACCTACTTCCGCTTGAGCCAATTTTTATCAATCAATAATTCGGCAATCTGTACGGCATTCAGCGCAGCACCCTTACGGATTTGATCGCCGCAGAGCCACAACTCTAATCCATTGGCATGAGAGATATCCCGACGGATTCGCCCAACTAGTACTTCATCCTTGCCAGAAGCATCGATCGGCATCGGAAAGTAGTTATTCTTCCAGTCTTCCACCAATTTTACACCAGGAGCGGTGGCTAGGATCGATCGAGCCTGCTCTGGATCGAATGGTGCGGCAAATTCGAGGTTGACTGCTTCCGAATGGGCGCGAAGTACGGGCACCCGAATACAGGTAGCGGTGACTCGCAGATCTGGCGTACCGAAAATCTTCCGAGTTTCGTTGACCATTTTCATTTCTTCTTCGCAATATCCATGTTCGTCGATCGGAGTATTGTGAGGAAATAAATTAAATGCCAGGGGATAGGGGAAAATCTCTGGCTTGGGAGTTTTGCCGTCGAGGATGTCCCGACTTTGGGTTTCGACTTCCGCCATCGCTCTGGCACCCGCGCCACTGGCTGATTGATAGGTAGCAGCAACGATCCTTTGAATTGGTTGAATTTTGTGGAGTGGATAAATCGCCACCGCCATGAGGATCGTCGTACAGTTGGGATTGGCGATAATTCCCTGGTGATGCTCTGCGGCGGCAGGATTGACTTCAGGAATCACCAACGGTACGTCGGGCAACATCCGAAAGGCACTGGAATTGTCGATCATTACTGCGCCAGCGGCGACTACTTGAGCTGCTAACGCTTTGGATATCGAACCACCAGCAGAAGCCAAGACGATATCGATCCCTTCAAAAGATTTCTCCCCGACGGTTTCTACCGTAATTTCCGCACCCCGAAAATTTAACTTGGTACCTGCGGACTTGGGCGACGCAAAAAGTTTAAGTTCGGCAATCGGGAAATTGCGACTGGCTAATAATTCGATTAATTCTGTACCAACGGCACCTGTTGCTCCTAAAATTGCCACCCGATATGAATCAGACAAGAAAGCTACCTCCACTGTTTAAAAGTTGTTCGCGCTAGCGTTGCATAGCAAAAGTTGAAAGTTGAGAGTGAGGTTATTAGGGTAGGGATTTAAACCCTCACTATTTGGTAATGATGGGTCGTGAAGCGACCTAACATTGCTTTTACTCTAGTTTCTCGATTACCTGGCGGTAGGCTTCGCCAACAAGCGAAAAATTTCACCAATCTGGAAGTCTCAAGATTTTAACCTGATAATTAATCCCAAATACTTGCAATGCACTATCATCGAATAGGTGAATCGTGCCGATCGACTTCGCATCTTATTTTAATTAATGATGCAGTGGCGACTTACCAATGCTGTGAGCATGGTAATCTTGATAGTCTCACTGACTATAGGTTGAGCATATCATGAATCATGCCATCGCCTAGCCACCTATATATTGTCATTGACTGTTGTTAGATATACATATCATGAAAGTTACCCAGGAAAAACTCGAACAAAGCCGGATTGGTTTACAGATTGAAGTTGGCGGAGACCAAACGACTAAATATTACGAACAGGCAATCAAAAAACTGACTACCAGTGCCAATATTCCTGGGTTCCGTAAGGGGAAAATTCCTCGGCAAGTAATCTTACAACGGATGGGACAAGCGCAAATCAAAGCAATGGCACTTGAAGCTCTACTCGAACCCGCGATTAATGATGCGATTAAACAAGAATCGGTTCCCGCTATTGGTAACTACCAGATCTCATCTAGTTTTGACGATCTGCTCGTCAGTTTTGCCCCTGGTCAACCTTTGACTTTCAATGCCACTGTGGATGTACCGCCATCAGTAACGCTCGGTACCTACACTGGGTTGGCTGTCAAAGCGGAGGAAGTCGTTTACGATGCCGCTCAAGTTGCTGATTTTATCGAAAAACAACGGGATGAAAAAGCGACAATTATTCCAGTAGTTGGTCGAGCTGCCCAGCTCGACGATATTGCTGTCGTTGATTACAACGGTAAATTAGCAGACGGTACCGAGATTAGTGGTGCTCAAGCTGATGACTTCGATATCGAACTCTCTGAAGGTAAATTTATCACCGATCTCGTCAATGGCATCGTCGGGATGAGTGTCGGCGAAACTCGCAACGTCAATGTCACCTTCCCCGCCGATTACGCCCGCGAAGATTTAGCCGCTCAAGCTGCGATTTTCCATGTCGTCCTCAAAGATCTCAAAGCGAAGGAATTACCGAATTTAGACGACGATTTTGCCAAGGAAGCTAGCGATTTTGATACCCTGGCTGAGTACCAAACATCGATCGAGACTCGGTTCCAAGAGCAAGCGCAAAAGTCTACCGACCAGAATATCATCACTGCGATCGAAGCCATCTTAATCGACCTCGCCGAGGTAGATCTACCCGAAACAATGGTCGAGCGGGAGACAATGAATATCCTCAACCAAATGGCTAATCAATTTAGTCAGTACGGGATGGATGTCAACAAACTCTTCACTCGTGAAACAATTCCCAAGATGAAAGAGAATTGTCGCGTCGATGCCGTGAATAATCTCAAGCAGCAACTCGCGATCGTCGAAATTGCCCAGAAAGAAGGTATCGTGGTCACTGATGAAGCGATTGTTGCCAAAATGTCAGAGATTTTGCCTCAATTAGCTGGTCAGGACATCGACGAAAATCGTCTTCGCGCTTACATCACCGAGGATCTTCAAAAAGAGCAAACGCTCGCATGGCTCAAAGACAACGCCAAAGTCGAATTGGTACCTGAAGGTTCGTTGAAACCTGTTGATGATGAGGAAGAAGCAGGCGAAGCCGAAGCGATTGATATCTTGTCAGAAGCAGTTGCGGATTAGGCTTTAGGCTTTAGGCTTTAGGGTTTGGACGCAAGCGTCCTTGGATTCATAACCACTAATCATTTTCCTAAAGCCTAAAGCCCAAAGCCTAAAGTCTCTCCCCAAAGAGTGGTGAAATCCGAACCCTAAAGCCTAAAGCCCAAAGCCTAAAGCCTAAAGAGTTGATATAATTCAATTGGTTGGGTGAATTTTACCGATCGAAACAAGCTTGATTTTTAATCACAATATTTACCACCATGATTGGATCTAATTCTCCTTACGGTTCGGTTACTAGTTACAGCCAGAGCGGAATCTACGCAGGTACCAATGTGGTGCCGATGGTGGTAGAACAATCTGGAGTCGGCGAAAGATCCTTTGATATCTACTCGCGATTATTGCGCGAACGGATTATTTTCTTGGGTACTCAAGTCGATGATAAGATCGCCGCGATCTTAGTCGCCCAAATGCTATTTTTAGAAGCAGAAGATCCTGAAAAAGACATTCAGTTGTATATTAATTCACCAGGTGGATCGATTACCGCAGGGATGGCAATTTATGACACCATGCAACAAATTCGTCCCGATGTAGTGACCATTTGTTATGGTGTAGCTGCTAGCATGGGCGCGTTCTTACTCGCCAGTGGCACCAAGGGTAAACGGATGTCCTTACCCCATTCCCGCATCATGATTCACCAACCCTCCGGCGGTGCTCAGGGGCAAGCAGTAGACATCGAAATTCAGGCTAAAGAAATCCTCCACCTCAAAAATCATCTCAATGGTCTATTGGCGGAGTATACCGGACAATCGATCGAGAAGATCGCTGAAGATACCGAACGCGATTTTTGGATGTCACCAGCAGAAACTCAAGCATACGGCATAATCGATCGGGTGATCGATCGAGGCTAACTTAGGTTGCAGTTGGCGGTGAAGTTAACCATCACTTGGCTAGCGAGAGAATCCGCTCCAGCTAACTGCACATCAATTGCCAGTCACCCACATAACCGCTAATAATCTACCTTGCTTCACGAGGCACCCTCGCTAATATGGCACCCATCAAAAACTACGACTCCCATCTCAAATGTTCATTTTGTGGCAAATCACAAGAACAAGTTCGCAAGTTAATTGCTGGTCCTGGAGTCTACATCTGCGATGAATGTGTCGAGCTATGTAACGAGATCCTCGATGAAGAATTGCTAGATCCCAATGGTCCCTCTGGTCATCCTCCCACCAAACCCGACCCCCAGCGGAAGCGTCGCGAAGCGGTGCCGATGAACCTCAGCCAGATGCCCAAACCACGGGAATTAAAGAAGTATTTGGACGATCGAGTCATCGGTCAAGATGAAGCCAAAAAAGTCTTGTCTGTATCAGTCTACAACCATTACAAACGCTTAAGCTATGCCCAAGCAAAGACTGCGGCTACCGACTCCACCCAGCCACCCACTGGCGTAAATGGAGTCCATAAAGCCAATGCCACCGATGATGGTGTCGAACTCCAAAAGTCCAACATCTTGCTAATTGGGCCGACTGGTTGTGGTAAAACTATGCTTGCCCAAACCCTAGCGAAAGTCCTAGATGTCCCGTTTGCAGTTGCCGATGCGACTACCCTTACCGAAGCCGGATATGTCGGTGAAGATGTCGAGAATATTCTGCTGCGACTACTACAAGTTGCCGATATGGATGTCGAAGAAGCCCAGCGCGGCATCATCTACATCGACGAAATCGACAAAATCGCCCGCAAAAGTGAGAACCCATCCATCACCCGCGATGTTTCTGGCGAAGGTGTCCAGCAAGCACTCCTAAAAATGCTCGAAGGCACAATTGCCAGCGTCCCCCCTCAAGGTGGTCGAAAACACCCCTATCAAGACTGCATCCAGATTGATACTAGTAATATCATGTTTATCTGTGGTGGCGCGTTTGTTGGATTAGAAAAAGTAATCGAGCAACGGATGGGTAAAAAGTCGATGGGCTTCATCCAAACAGGCGAAACCATCAATCGCGAACAACGCACAGCAGATGTGATGAAGCACTTAGAGCCAGAAGATCTAGTCAAGTACGGATTGATACCTGAATTCATCGGTCGCGTCCCAGTAATCGCCACCCTCAAATCACTAGATGAAAACGCCCTCGTCTCGATCCTGACCGAACCCCGCAGTGCCCTGGTTAAACAGTATGAGCAACTGCTGCTGATGGATAACGTTGCCCTCGACTTCCATCCCGACGCAATTCGCGCCATCGCCAAAGAAGCCCACCGCCGCAAAACTGGAGCTAGAGCCTTGCGCGGCATCGTTGAGGAGCTAATGCTCGATGTAATGTACGAGCTGCCTTCACGCAAAGATTTGACCCGCTGTACGATCACCCGCGAGATGGTCGAAAAACGATCGACTGCCGAAATTTTGATTCATCCAACTTCTGTGCCTAAGCCAGAGTCAGCCTGATGGAGCGTGGGGGCGTGGGAGCGTGGGAGCGTGGGAGTAAAACTTAGGATGCTCCGTTGCCCCGCATGGTATCTACTCAGCTAAATATCTTAGTAGATGCGGCAGCTAAAGCTGAGTTTGAGGGTGATAACTAAGCCATCTGGCGATCGAGATCTCTGTATAGTACTCACCCATTTGCTTTAAAGTCCGACAGATATTCACTTTCACTTTGAAACCGCTTTTGAGTTCAAGTTCCATCAAATGGCTGATGTTTCACTCTACTGAACTAAGCTACATTGTATGTATAGATTCAAACCGCTAATTTAATTTCTTTAAGTATAGCAACACGAATTTTAATAATTCTTTTTTAGTAGTGCTGACCTAATTGTAAATTCACCATTACTAAGGGAAATCGGGGTTTAAGCTTTCACAGGCTGGTAATAATATTATTACCAGCCGTTTTTGTCTTTATTGATATGTTGTATGTGTCCGGTAAATCCCCACTTCGATCGGGATTTAGAGGATTTACGGATGTTCAGGATTGGGTTATTTGTAAAATCTTAGCCTTGTACTTTTGAACTCCCAACTATTAACTATCAATTATCAACTATCAACTAATTAAATAAGCCCATCTGAGTTTAGCCGATCGAGAACGCGGATTAGCTGCTAACTCTAGATCCGTGGCAATAATTGGTTTCTTGGTTAATACCTTTAGAGACTCATTCTCGCGCAGAGTATGTTTGACAATCCGATCTTCCAAACTATGGAAGCTAATCAAGCCGATTTTGCCTTCAGGCTTGAGCCAAGTGGGAGCGACAGCCAAGAATTTTTCGAGGGAACTTAGCTCCTGATTGACCATAATTCGCAGAGCCTGAAATGTCCGCGTCGCTGGATGAATCCGCCCATAACGATAAGACTTGGGGACGGCACCACCGATCGCGTATGCTAGTTGAGTAGTGGTTGTAAATGGTCGCCCTGCAACGATGTCCCGCGCAATTTGGCGAGACATTCGTTCTTCGCCATAGGTGAATATAATCCGCGCTAGCTCGACTTCCGAAGTATGATTGACCAAATCTGCGGCGGTTGTACCTTGAGATCGATCCATCCGCATGTCTAGGGGTGCTTCGTTACGAAAGCTAAACCCCCGCTCGGCTAAATCTAATTGCACCGAGCTGACACCAAGATCGGCAATGATGCCATCGAACTTCTGTGCTAATGGTTGATAATCAGCATAGTTGCCGTGCCAAAACTGAACTCTATCACCATAGGGCGCAAGTCGTTCCCTTGCTGCTGCTAGAGCTTGTAAATCTCGATCGAGTGCCACTAGATTTATGTCTGGTGCAGCCTGTAGAATAAGCTCACTGTGTCCGCCACCGCCGACTGTTGCATCCAAATACCAACCACCTGCAACTACACCCAACCCCGTAACAGTTTCCTGGCTGAGAACGGGAATGTGTGAGAAATCGGGATTCATAAAAGTTAGGATCTGTAGGGGCTGGTTTGTAAGATTAATCGAAACGGAGCTAGAAATCTAATTTAAAACCGCCCTCTATTCGGAGATTTGAGGGATAGTCATAAATTTGCGATCGTCACAAATGCAAAAAGAGGCTAGACAAAATGCCTAACCTCTTCTCGTTAATTCTGAATAGCCCCAAGGGAAATCGAATCCCTGTCGCCTCCGTGAAAGGGAGGTGTCCTAGGCCTCTAGACGATGGGGCCGCGCTCCAGACATCTATTAATATAAATCATATCTTTAATCAAGTCAATACCCTGACAGACATTTTTTCGTTGAACATTTAACTCGATTCACTCCCGATCCTAGGGAATCGATCTATGATGGAAATTCGGATCCGATCCTCGCTGTTGCTCAGATTTGCGCCAGTGTCCGCTGTGCCAAGATGCTGCGGACTAAACGGCAGTGATACAAACCCTAACGATCGATATGACTATCTCTTCTAACACTACTCCGACTGTTGCGACAGCACTAGCTTTTCTCCGTGAGGAACTTACCAGCTTGCAAGCATACACGCCCCATCCAGGCGGTGTAGTGGCGCAATCAGTGCAGATTGAGATCGATCGAGTTGAGACGAATGAAAGTCCCTACGATTTGCCGCCAGCACTGAAGCAAGAATTGGCACGAATGTGGGCGGATGAGATCGAGAGCAATCGTTATCCAGACGGGGGGCACGATCGCTTGAAACAGGCGATCGCAGGTTATGCTAGCCAATCTGCCGGATCTGGCGTTTCCATCCTTCCCAGCCAGATTAGCGTGGGGAATGGTTCGGATGAGTTACTCAGATCGATCCTGATTGCGACTTGTGTCGGTGGTGCGGGAAGTATTTTGGTTGCTGCGCCGACTTTTAGTATGTATGGGATTTTGGCGCAGACGTTGGGAGTGCCTGTCGTCAGTGTAAATCGTTCTAGTCTGAATTTTGAAGTCGATTTAGTTGCGGCTCAGAGTGCGATTACAGACACTCAAAATCCACCGATTCGGGTGGTGTTTATGGTGCATCCCAATTCACCGACGGGTAACGCGCTGACAACTGCTGAATTGGAATGGATGCGGGGTTTACCGTCAGATATTTTGGTAGTAATTGATGAAGCTTATTTTGAGTTTAGTCAGCATACTGTTGTCGCTGAACTAGCGCAACGTCCAAACTGGGTGGTGTTGCGGACATTTTCCAAAGCTTTTCGATTGGCGGCTCATCGCGTCGGTTATGCCGTCGGACACCCTCAATTGATTGCCACTCTAGAGCAGGTGCGATTACCTTACAACCTGCCAAGTATTTCGCTTGCAGCGGCGGAGCTGGTATTACAGCATTATGTCCCATTATTATCGACAATTGCGGAGACAATGAGCGAACGCGATCGATTATCGATCGTATTGACAGCGATTCCGGCTCTTCAGGTGTGGCGCAGTGATGCCAATTTTATCTATGCGCGGATTCAGGGAGTCCAGGATCCAGAAGTGGCGATGAGTGAATTGGTTGTAAAGTTGAACAGCCAGGGAACCTCAATCCGACATACTGGTGGCGGATTGCGGATTTCAATTGGTTCCCCCGCTGAAAATCAGCGGACGGGATCGAGAATGACGCAGTTATTAAAGTAACTACTCAGCCACTTAGCTTTGGATATCGATTCGCTGGAAGTCTTTTGTGAAGACAGCTCTCAAGCAGGCGAACTTGATATATTTGTTGAAATACTGCGGGGTTGAGAATCAATCGATGTTTTGGATCGAATACTTGCTGGCTCAGAAATGCTGACCAAGGAAAAGGGATTTTTAGGGTTTCGTCGTTGGACACGATCTTACTTGTTTGTGAGTGGAATGTTTGGCGATAACTTTTCCAGTGGAAAATGTTGGTGTGGTCAGTGATGTGGATCGTTGCTGGATCTCGATTGTTATCACACGTCTAATTTCTCACATTTAGTCGATCGACGACATCCGCCATTTATCTCGGTCTGAGTGGCTGACGCGCTAGAATAGTCGCATTAGTTCCATTCAGACGTTGAAATCGTGGTTGCTACTCCGCCTCCTGCCAAAATTATCGCCTATCCTGCCAAAACAATAGATCGAGCTGACTTAGCTCTCCGGTGTGCGCCATTTCACTTAGCTCTATTTGCCAAGATGCGCTGGGAAAGTGTGTCTGTACCGAAGTTGGCTGGGGATTTGGGTGTGAATTCTGGTTATACGCGCTACCCGCTGTCAGAGCTGAGTGTAGAGACAGCTACGGGGTGGTTGATTAAAGTCGGGATGTTGCGCCGAGAGGTGGATGGGCAAGGCTTGACAGATAGTTTCCGGCTGACTCCGCTGGGTTTGGAGTTAATTGAAAAATGGGAATCGGCAGGTGGAGTATTGCCGTCAGTAAGTATGTTCGATCGAATTAGTAATTGGCGCGCAAAGTGGATTCGTCGTCCTTTTTAGATTGAGTTGCCGCAGTACGAAAATGTTAGTAATTAGCGTAGATCTAAGGGTACCCCTACACAAGTTATCTGTAGGGGTGCCCTTCATGGGTACCCACGGGTTATGGTGGTAATAGTATTTATGTCACTGCTTTCATGAAAGCTTTCATCGCCTCCAATCGTGAAGGAATTTGGACACAGCGGACTAGTAAATCTAGATCTAGTTTTGGCAAAAGTTGACTGTGCTCAACCAAGTTGTAACCCTCCGCACCCAAATAGTAAACCTGAAGCCGACTATCTTCCCATAGCCACACTTCAGGAATTTGGAAGCGGCGATATTTTTCGATCTTGCGAAGATTACCACTAGTTAAAATCACCTCAATTGCCAAGTCTGGCTGCTCTTTCTTTACATATAGGTAGTAGGATTCATCAGGCTCAAAAGAAGTCCCTTTTTCCTCACCACGCCGAGTTGCACTACCCACTGGAATATACTCAATCTCCATTACTGTAAAGTAAGCTTCCAGCAAAATTGCCAAAGATTTTTTAATCAGTTCGTGGGGTTCTCCAAGAGTCATAATTTCGATCGATCCATCCAGGTAAGTAATTCGCAACCCAGGCGATTGGGCAAGCAAAGTTTCTAGAGCTTCAAACTCTCTCCAAGTATAGGTTCCTGGCATCAGTAATCGCTGTTCTCGATCGGTATCGAACTGTACTGATAAAGTAATACTCATTTTTTTAGCCTCTGAAACTAAAATCTATGTTTAAGGTTTCGATCGATAATAAAATTGTATCTAAAAAAACACCGCTCGAAAGTGGTGCTTTTTCATAAGCATAGAATCTAGATGGTGCGTTACCCTTGCGGGATAACACACCCTACGACTAATAAATTAATGCTCAATTCTCAATTCTCAATGCTCAATTCTCAACTAACTAACGGATATATTCTTTGAGAATACTGTTCCGATTTGGATGGCGGAGTTTGCGGAGAGCTTTGGCTTCAATTTGACGAATGCGTTCGCGGGTGACATTGAAGATCTGACCGATTTCTTCTAATGTTTTCATCCGTCCATCATCCAAACCATAACGGAGTCGTAAAACATCGCGTTCGCGGGGGCTTAATGTATCGAGTACCCCTTCGAGATCTTCACGGAGTAAAGTCTTGGAAACTTGATCTTCAGGCATTTCGCCATCTGCTTCAATAAAGTCACCCAGTCTTGAATCTTCTTCCTTCCCAATTGGGGTTTCAAGGGAGATCGGTAACTGTGCAGATTTAGCAATGAACCGCAGCTTTTCGATCGTCATTTCCATCCGTGTGGCAATTTCTTCCTCGGTAGGCTTACGACCCATTTCTTGAGACAGTAATTTCGTAGTCTTCTTAATCCGAGAAATAGTCTCATATAAGTGAACTGGCAAACGAATTGTCCGAGATTGATCGGCAATGGCACGAGTAATTGCTTGGCGAATCCACCAGGTAGCATATGTTGAGAACTTGTAACCTTTTTCGTGGTCAAATTTCTCGGCAGCACGAATCAAACCTAAGCTTCCTTCCTGAATTAAATCTTGGAAGGAAAGACCGCGATTCATGTATTTTTTGGCGATCGAAACTACTAATCGCAAGTTCGATTGTACCATCTTATCTTTAGCTCGACGACCTAAAAATAAGCGATGGCGAAACTGATTGAGCGGCATCTCTGCAACCTCTGCCCACTCACGATCGTTGGGTTCGCGATCTAGTTCATTCAGGAGCTTTTCACGCATCCGTTCTAGTTCGAGTAAGTCAGCAATCTTTCGTGCCAATTCGATCTCTTCATCAGCGCGGAGTAGGCGAATTCGACCGATTTCTTGGAGATACAATCGAATCGAATCTTCCGTAAATTGCTTTTTCTTAGTTTGAACGCGACGGCGGGAGGCTTTCACCTTCCCCAGCTTACCATCCTCGTCTTCGACATCAGATTCCCCGTCAGATTCAGCCGTAAAATCGTCTGCTTCGACATCATCGTCGAGCATCACTTCAACATCGCTATCGGTATCTTTGGTCGTTAAGGTTGCGAGCATGTCTTTAGTCTGGGTCATGTGTGAGTCCTCTTATCTCCTGTAATGTGAACAATGAACTAATCTAAGCAGCATATTTTTGCAGGCAATAGTTTTGTTGCTTGCTGAATATTTTGCAATCTGGTTTGGTTGCTAGGTGCTACACAAACTAAAACGTTAGTCTCGAACTGATGACCTTTAATAGTCTTCGATCGAAGGGTATCCTCAATTTGAGGAAAACTCTTTTGATTGTAGCTCTTATTAAAATTTCTGCCAGTTTCGATTGTTAATTAAAATATCAATTTATGTGTACTTCACTCTCATCAGTAAAGTTGCCTCTGTTGGCACTTTACTCGTTGGCGTTCGCGTTGGCAAAGCCTGCCGGAGGCACAGCGTTTGCCTTAGCAAAAACCGCTCCGATGGAGAATCGTTTCCGCAGAATGAGCATATCTAGTCGATGATTGTAACGATCGTTAGAAATAATTTCTCACTCTCGATCCACAGTCTAACTGTTTAGTTTCGCTTTGCCCACCCTATTTGTCTTATCAATCATGCGTTAATTTGCTGAAGTTTTGAGTAATTAGAGGTAGTTGGCAGGGAGATAGGGGGATTGGGGTACGTTAAATTAACATTACTCAACTATCAACTATCAACTAAACTACTAATTCCTAGTATGGTGATGATCGTAGCGAATTCGTGAGCCTGCCCAGAGGAGCTTCTCGCGCAGAGTTTGGTAGTAGGAATAGTTGTCACGGAGAATAATAAACTTGGCTTGACAGTTGGCCATTTGGACATCTACGCGCTGTCCTGGCCAGATTGAGGTGCTGAGTACACCGTCGTTCCAGAGCTTGGTATTGAGTTCATAATCACCTAACGGCCAGATACTCACCGTAGAACCTGGTGGAATCACAATCGGGCGGCTGGAAAGGCTCAGAGGACAAATTGGAGCAATGGTAATTGCAGCCATGCCTGAATGGACGATGGGGCCATTTGCCGAGACATTGTAGCAAGTAGATCCGGTGGGGGTTGAGACGAGCAAACCGTCGCCCTGATACTGATCGACGATTTCGCCATCGATTTCTAGTTCGAGGATGGACGTGATCATGCGATCGGCAGCAGCAGGCTTAATACACATATCATTGAGAGCGAGGAATCTCTCGCTATCTGGAGCGGCATTGCGGTCATCGCCATCGTAGATATATGCCTGGAGCATCATTCGGCGTTCGATCGCATACAAGTCCTGGAATAGCCGCTCCCAGATTAATTTACCATCGATCGGCGCGTCAGTATTAAATAGCTCCAGCGGCTCGGTCAGAAAGCCCAAATGCCCACCTGCATTGATCGCCAGAATCGGGATGCCATCAGGGGATAGATGGCGTGCAGCCGTGAGTGCAGTGCCATCGCCACCCAAAACGATCGCCAGGTCGATTTGCTTGCTGGTAGAGGCCAGGAAGACGGGATAGGGATTATCTTTAGCCCCACTTGGCCCCATCATTACATCGCAGCCCATTTGTTCGAGTTGCTTGGCACATTTTTCAGCCAGAACTTTGCTACCGCGATCTCCGGCTTTATGAGCGATAATGACGTTTTTGAGTTCCACAAGAAATTTATTAGTGGTTTAGTGGTTTGGTGATTAGTGGTTTAGCTAATAGAAGTCGAATGGTTTGAATTGTAGAGGTTTGGAGTGCTTCATCTGAGCTTTGGACGCTTGCGTCCATTTGTTCGCTAAACCACTAACAACTAAACCACTAAACCACTAATGTAAAAAGTGACGAATACCTGTAAACACCATCACGATCCCTAATTCATTAGCAGCAGCGATCGAATCATTATCCCGCATACTACCACCAGGTTGAACGATCGCGGTAATTCCGGCGGCAGCGGCGGTTCGCACTGAATCATCGAAGGGGAAGAAACCATCGCTGGCGAGGCTGGCTCCGCTAGCTCCAGTGCCAGCTTGTTCGAGAGCGATTTTTGCCGAGCCGACGCGATTCATTTGTCCGGCACCGACACCAATGGTAGCGCGGTTTTTGGTGACGACGATCGCATTGGATTTAACGTGTTTGCAGACTTTCCAGGCAAATAGTAATTCTTCGAGTTCTGGTGCGGTTGGTTGCCTGGTGGTAACGACTTGCCAGCAATCGGTAGTTTCGATTTCTTCATCGGCGGTTTGAACTAAAATACCACCAGCGATGATTTTGACATTATCTTTGCTACCTGTGGCTAGATCTGCCAAAGTTAAGACGCGGAGATTTTTCTTGGTGGCGAAGATGGCTGCGGCTTCGGGGGTGCAGTCAGGGGCGACGATACATTCGAGGAATGTCTGGCTCATCGATAACGCGGTATCGGCATCAAGCGGCTGGTTAACAGCGACAATGCCACCAAAGGCTGAGGTAGAATCAGCATCATAAGCCCTGTTGTATGCTTCGACTAAAGTATTCCCTACTGCTGTCCCACAGGGATTATTGTGTTTAATAATTGTTGCGGCGGGAGTATCGCCAAACTCACTAATAATTCGCCGCGCAGCTTCTAAGTCAACGAGGTTGTTGTAGCTGAGTTCTTTGCCCTGCAAAATTTTGGCATTTGTCCAGCCAGTAGGCATCGCCCCCGTTTGATACCAAGCGGCTGGTTGATGCGGATTTTCACCATAGCGAAGGGATTGCAATGGTTGAGCTGAAATTTGATAGGTTGTAGATTCTGCCGATTGAGCGGCTAAATAACCAGAAATTGCCGTGTCATAAGCGGCAGTATGTTGGAAGGTTTCCAATGCTCTAGCCTGACGGAACTCGATTGAGACTTGTCCGTTATTTTTAGTCAGTTCCGCGAGATAATCAGCGTATCGATCGGGATTGGACAGTACTGTCAGATGGGCGAAGTTCTTGGCTGAAGCACGGAGCATCGCAGGGCCACCGATATCGATTTGCTCGATGGCTTCTGCTAAACTGACTCCAGGCTTGCTAATCGTAGCGGCAAAGGGATATAAATTAACAACTACCAGATCGATCGGTCGAATCTGATGCTGTTCTAAGTCTGCTAAATGTTCGGGTAGATCTCTGCGTGCCAGGATCCCACCATGTATTTTTGGGTGCAAAGTCTTTACCCGCCCGCCCAATATTTCCGGCGCACCTGTATAGTCAGCCACCTTCATCACCGGAATTCCCTCAGCCTTCAAGGCTTGAGCGGTACCCCCGCTGCTGACAATCTCAAAGTCAAATTTCTCGACTAATTGACGGGCAAATTCAATTAATCCAGTTTTGTCAGATACACTCAGGAGTGCTAAACGAGTCATATATTAGTGCTGTGTGAGGAATGGCTAGTGGCTAGTATATCGGTTTTCAGGCGATCGAAATCAGTTTTTCAGGTCGAATATTGATGTTAGAGTAGCTGCTAGAGCTAGATTGACGTTAAAATGAAGAGACTAATTGTGTCAAGCCTCATTTAATCTCCAAGTAAATAGTTTGTATGAATATCGCCCTGAAGCCAGAACAAGAGCAGTTTATCCAATCTCAAATCGATCGAGGCAGGTTTAAATCTGCTGATGAAGCTGTGTCTCAAGCTTTCAAGCTATTGGAAGATCGGGAGCGATATCAAAGTTGGATTGAAGATACTCGTCAGAAGGTAGAAGTTGCAGTGGCTGAACTCGATCGAGGTGAAGGAGTAGAATTGGATCTAGTTATCGATCGATTACAACGTTTATTTGAGAGTGAATAATTAACAAATATCTTGAATTAACTTACCTAACCACTAAAAATCTTGGCTCGTCGATCGAAGGCCTGCCTTCTGCGATCGTAAATTGCGAATATACTATAGAGTATCGAGACTTAGCTACCGCCACAATCTAGCCTCGCGCCACTGCCCGATCAGTTTAAAGCTATGACCACCTCCGCTGCTACCACCACATTACTACAAGAGATTTTCCCATTTCCACTCGACAAGTTTCAGCTTCAGGCGGTGGACTCACTTAATCTAGGCAGATCGGTTGTCGTCTGCGCCCCGACGGGTTCGGGCAAGACGCTCATCGGTGAATATGCGATTCACCGAGCTATCCGTCAGGGGCGGCGGGTATTTTACACTACCCCACTCAAAGCTTTATCCAATCAAAAATTTCGCGACTTCAAAGCCGAATTTGGGGAAGAGAATGTAGGCTTGCTCACGGGTGATATCTCGATCAATCGCGATGCCCTAGTCGTCGTCATGACGACAGAAATCTTTCGGAATATGCTCTACGGTACCCGCATCGGCGAAGTTGGTACATCGATGATGGGTGTAGAAGCCGTGGTACTCGATGAGTGCCACTATATGAATGACAAGCAGCGCGGTACAGTGTGGGAAGAATCGATTATTTACTGTCCGCCCCATATTCAACTCGTCGGACTTTCGGCAACCGTTGCAAATAGTAAGCAGCTCACCGACTGGATTAGTCTCGTGCATGGCCCGACAGATCTAATTTACTCTGATTATCGTCCCGTACCATTAGAATTTCACTTCGTCAGTCCCAAAGGCATCGCGCCACTCCTAGATCCAAATACTGCCAAGCTCAATCCCAAGCTCAAATCCCATCGTCCGCCTGGAAGCAAAAAGCAAGATGATATTCCTACTATCGGTTTTGTCGTCAGCAAGCTCGCCGAGCGGGAAATGCTACCCGCGATTTACTTTATCTTCAGTCGGCGCGGCTGTGACAAAGCGGTGGCAGATATGTCCACACTCAGACTCGTCAATCCAGAAGAATCGGCGCGGCTAAAAGTCCGCATCGACGAGTTTCTCGACAAAAATCCCGAAGCAGCCCGTGCCGGACAAGTGGAACCCCTGTACAAAGGCGTTGCCGCTCACCATGCTGGCATTCTACCCGCTTGGAAAGTCCTAGTTGAAGAGCTATTTACCCAAGGCTTGATCAAAGTTGTCTTTGCTACCGAAACCCTCGCAGCGGGAATTAATATGCCCGCCCGCACCACCGTAATCTCTAGTCTCTCCAAACGCACAGATCAAGGGCATCGCCTGCTCACAGCCTCTGAATTCTTGCAAATGGCCGGACGAGCCGGACGACGCGGCAAAGACGTAGTGGGCTATGTGGTTGCCACCCAGACCAGATTTGAAGGCGCGAAGGAAGCGAGTGATTTTGCCACATCAGCACCAGATCCCCTCGTGAGTCAATTTACGCCTACCTATGGAATGGTGCTAAACCTGCTCCAAACCCATAACCTAGAAGAAGCGAGGGAACTAGTCGAACGCAGTTTCGGACAGTTTACCAAAACCCTCCATCTCCAACCCCAACAGCAGGGGATTAATGATATCAAGCAGGAATTGAGCCAACTCCAGGAAGCTTTGGGCAAAGTCGATGGCGATGTCTTAGCCGACTACGAAACCACTCATTCCCAACTCAAACTAGACCAAAATCAGCTCAAAAATCTCCAGCTTTACACCGAACAAATCCACGCCGGACAAGTTGGGAAACTCTTACCAGCCGCATTGCCAGGTACCATCCTCAGCCTCAAAGGTAAACATGTCTCAGTCGCTATACCTCTCCCCGCCGTCTTGGTAAGCAAAATCGCTGGATCTGGCTATAAACCAGCCCTAGTCTGTCTGGGACAAGATAACCGCTGGTACGTCGTCAGTCACCAGGATGTCGTCGCAGTCCACAAACATTGGTCTGACTATACAGGCAAACAGCGCGTCTCTCCAGTAGTGTCCTTGCTGCCACCTGCGGACATGCCGCTCAAACCAGGACAAGTCCGCAAAGGCATGAGCCTCACCGCCGAGATTGCCCAGAGCATTCCCCATGTCGAACCACCCGCAACCGATGAATTAACCGCCCAAATCAAGATCGTTGCCCAGCTCAAATCCAAGCTCGAAAATCACCCCATCTGGAAAGCGGGAAATCCAGCCACCCTGCTTAAACGCTATCGTCGTCAATTCGTACTAGAAGAAGAGATTAAAGATCTCCAGGATAAACTAAAAGGACAACTCGATCGACATTGGCAAGAATTTCTCAACTTGATTGAGGTATTGCGTGAAGTCAATGGTTTACAAGGCATCCTACCCACCAGAATTGGTGAAGCCGCCGCCGCAATTCGGGGGGATAACGAGCTGTGGATTGCCCTCGCCCTCATGTCTGGCTTTCTCGATGGTTTAGATCCACACCATTTAGCCGCAGTAATCTGCGCCCTAGTATCAGAAACCCCCCGCTCCGACAGTTGGACTAATTACGAGCCAGCCGATGAAGTGGTGATGACACTCAGTGCCCTCCGCAATACCCGCAGACAGCTATTCCAAATCCAACGTCGCTATCAGGTAGCTCTCCCCGTCTGGATGGAATACGAGCTAGTCGGCATCGTCGAACACTGGGCATTGGAGCTAACCTGGACAGAGTTGTGTAGTAATACCAACCTCGATGAGGGCGATATCGTGCGGATGTTGCGCCGCACGGTGGATCTGTTGTCGCAGATTCCCTATGTGCCCCATGCTAGTGATGCTCTGCAAGCGAATGCGAGACGGGCAATCCAATTGATCGACAGGTTCCCAATTAACGAGTCGATCTCGTAAAAACACACAACTTTAAGTATATAGTGATGCATTATTAGCTGATGAAAAACTTCAAAACGATCGATCTATTTGCTGGAATAGGTGGGATTCGATTGGGTTTTGCGGCGCATGGGTGTGAAAATGTCTTCTCCTCAGAATGGGATCCCGCAGCCCAACTGATGTACGAAGCTAATTTTAAGGAAAAGCCGTTTGGCGATATCAATTCGATCGATCCTGAAGATATTCCCGATCATGATATTCTACTTGCAGGTTTCCCTTGTCAACCATTCAGTATTGCAGGCAAAGGACTTGGATTTTTGGATACTAGAGGAACATTATTCTTTAACATTGAAGAAATTATAAATGCCAAAAAGCCGCAGGCATTTTTATTAGAAAATGTTAAAAGACTGACTACTCACGATAATAGTCAAACATTTTCAGTTATTATAGACAAGTTGAAAAATTCAGGATATGCAGTCTATCATCGAGTATTAAATTCGCTGAATTTTGGATTACCACAGAAGAGAGAAAGAATTTATATTGTTGGTTTCCGAGATGAGATTAATTTCGATTTCCCAGAGCCACTGGGTTTTTATCAGCCGCTAGCTGAACTTCTTGATGACGATCGAGATGTCCCAAAAAGTTACTTTCTGTCTGATAATATCAGAGAAAAAAGACTCAAAGCAGTTAAAGGTTCTCCACCGAATCCTTCGATTTGGCATGAAAATATTGGAGGTAACATTTCTGCCTTACCTTATTCCTGCGCTTTGAGAGCTGGAGGAAGCTATAACTATCTTGTTGTGAATGGAATTAGAAGACTAACCGACCGAGAAATGTTAAGACTGCAAGGATTCCCCGAAGATTTTAAAATTAATATTCCTTACTCTCAATTACGTAAAGTAGTCGGAAACTCAGTTTCTATTCCGGTAATTAAAGCAATAGCAGGAGAAATGATTAAAGCATTGGAGCTAAAACAAAAGCTTAAACAATCTGCTGTTCAATTATCCTTAATGTAACTGAAGATGAATATAGACGAAGCTAAACAGTCTCTGGATAAAGTCATCGACAAAGCGAGGATTCACCTTTACAAGCCAATTCAAATTGCAGAAATACTTCACAGGGACAGAACCGTCGGAGATATCGTACTTTCAGATCTCAGCACTTATCGCACCGGATCGAGAAAGTGGCGAGATCTCATCTGCATCGCTTTTTTGGGTAGAACCAGTACATCATCGGCTAGATATCAGGACGATCTATTTAATGACAATGCTACTTCTCCAAGTGCTTTAAATGCACTTGGAAAGGAGAATAGAGATAAGCAAGGAATAGTCGAAGCATATATTTATCGTAAATTTGCCCACCGATTTTCCCAGATGTCTACTGGCTTAATTTACTGTGTCGATCGTGATAAAAGCAACTTTCAACTTCCTGCATTTCTTGCTTTATTCTGGAATGAACCAGGACTTCGCAGAAGTATCGATAAGATTTACGAGATTGTTGTGTATTCCTTATTTTCCGCATTGACAGAAGCTCTGGAAGTATCTATTGAAGTTAGTATCAATCAAGATAAAATTGATATTCTGAGAGAGTTTGAAGACTTTGCCCAAAAGGTGATCCAACTTTCACCTCAACAAACAAAGCTAAGTCTGAAAGCAAGAATAAATAGAGTTGGGATAACAAATGCAGCCGACAGAGGACTAGACATGTGGGCTAATTTTGGCATGGCAATCCAGATTAAGCATTTGTCCCTGACTGAATATCTTGCGGAGAATATTGTGTCTTCTGTATCTTCCGATCGGATCGTGATTGTCTGTAAAGATACCGAACAAAAAATTATTGTTTCACTGCTGAATCAAATTGGCTGGAAATCAAAGATTCAAAGTATTGTCACTGAAACTGATTTAATAGAATGGTACGAAAAATCGCTCAGAGGAAAGTTTTCAAATATTATTGGTGACAAAGTAATAAAAAATATAACTGAAGAAATTCAGGTAGAGTTTCCAGCTACAGATAATAATGAGTTATTGAGTTTTATGAAAATTAGAGGCTATAGCAATTTAAAAAATGAATATTGGAAATAGGCATTAAGTAACAGTGAAATATGCTAAGAAAATTCGTAAAAGGATGGATATTTACAGAAGAGAGAGTTCTAAAAGATTAGAATTTGAGCTTGTTAGATTTTCGATTATTAAAAAGTTAGATAATTTTTATTTAAGCTTATATCTTCTAGATTGAGAAGAAGTACTTGTAAAAGAACCAATTCCATTTATCGAAATTAATATAGTGCCGACTTGTAAATCATCGTAACTACGACCAATACTAGGAAAGTTGGCAAGTTATTGACAGCATTTACTAAATCCCTCGATCTCGATCGGATAAGCTTTGAGAACACTCCAAATCAATTAAACTCCTAGAGAGCCACGGGTTACACCTAACTGATTAATCAATTTCAACTCCTGCCATAGCTCTGCACCACTAATTTGACCGCCTAATAACTGTTGATAATAGCCGATCGTTTGACTCACTTCTTCAGGTGTTTCATTCACAAATTCCAATCGGAAATTGTAGGCACCCAATTCGATCAGGCGGTGGATATATTCAGCCCCCGTTTGGGCGACACCATTGTAAACAGTATTACGGCAACCTGCATCGGCTTGGAGAATATGTTCGGTGCCAATTCGATCGCGTAATTTGACTTGATGTCTATCGCAAGGACGACCACAATTAGTATAGTCAGTTCCTTCAGACAAGAACGCACAAAAGACGCAGTGTTCCATGTGGAACATCGGCATGTGTTGATGGATGGTGACTTCAAACCACTCGCGGGGACAACTGCGAATCAGGGACGTTAATTGGTCGATGTTGAGGTCATAGGAGGCTGTCAGCCGCTCCAAAGTATAGTTTTGGTAGAAATAGTCGGCAGCTAGAGGATTGGCGATGTTCAGGGCGAAATCACCAATGCAGCGTTCGGCTTTAAAGAATTCTAGATGGTCATAATTTTTGATTAGATAGCCATCAGCATCACTCGATCGAACTTGCTCTAAAATCCAATTTTCGCCTGTTTTGGTAATTCGTGGTGGCGCAACAAATATCTGGGGCGGATTGGTTTTGGTATGTCTGGCGGCGCGGACTAATTGGACGGCTTCACGATATTTGCGCGGATCTTCTAGTTCACAATAAATGGTGGTAATGCCGGATTCGATCGCAGCCGAAATTTGGTCGAGTTTACGAACTAAAATATTTAGTTGAGGTGGTTGGAGATAAGCGTTTTCGATTTTGGGCAGGATGTCTATTAATTGGTTCGTTGAAGAGATTGTCCAAGGTTTAGGTTTGCTGCGAAGTTCGGTAAGTTTAGTTACTAATTCACGGCGCAAATGATTGAGTGCGCTAACGGGTATCATTAGATCGCCTTCGATTAGATTAGTCAGATTCCCCAGCTTAAATGGTGTATTTCCCAATCGTCCCAATTGGGATGTTAGTTTCTCAGTAGTTAGGGGTTGATTTTGGGCGGCTACTAATAATAGCTCGGACTCTACTTTAATTGTATGCCCCATCTCGTCACGCGCGATCGCAATTAATGGTCGATCGATAGATCCATGTATTTCCAGATCGATCGATCTTTGAAATTGAGGGACATCTCCCGCGTAGGTTTGACGTACCTGCTTATCCAATTCTGGATCGCTAGTTTTCCAGATTTTATCACCGACATATACGCGCCGGAAATCGATCGATCCGCGCCCAAATGCCAGCATAATTTCTGAGTTTTCACCACCTGTAAATACTTCGTAAATCCGCCCACCTTCTTCCCGCTCATCTGGATGTCCGCAATCAAACACGATCCCATCGCCAGGTTTAATTGGTGCGAGTGGACTAACCGTAATTGCTTCTCTATCTGGATAAACTCGAACAACTTCACCTAAATATACGCCCCGCTTCTTCCCAAATCTGGCATGAACCAAAGCTTGATTATCGATCCCTTCAAACCAGCCAGTGTATAGCCCCCGCGAAAACGCCATTTCGAGATTATATAAATCTTGTTTCGACTCAATTTGAGGCTCTAGATCCGCCACAATCTTATCTAGAGCCGATCGATAAACTCGCGTCACACTCGCTACATATTCAGGTGTCTTCAATCGCCCTTCAATCTTGAGACAACTAACCCCACTTCTGACAATCTCAGGTAATACATTTAAACCCGCCAAATCCTGCGGACTAAGCAGATATTTCTTATCACCTAAATGATACTCTTTATCATCCACAATCAGATCGTAAGGCATCCGACAAGCTTGAGCACATTCACCGCGATTTGCCGATCGACCACCCAGAGATTCACTCGTCAAACATTGCCCAGAATAAGCAACACACAACGCCCCATGCACGAATACTTCTAGTGGAATTGAAACTTTTCGTTCCCCCAATTGTTGCTTGATTTTAGTGATTTCGGCGATCGAACATTCCCGCGCCAAGACAACTAGATCGCAGCCCAACTCATGGGCAAACTCTACCCCCGCAGCACTCGTCACCGTCATCTGCGTTGAAGCATGAATCGGAAAATCCGGTGACAAATGCCGAATCAACTTACAAATCCCGACATCCTGAACGATCGCCGCATCCACACCCGCCAAAATCATACTGCGGAGATATTGCTCCGCCGCTGACAATTCCTGCGGAAACACCAGGGTATTCATCGTCACGTATCCCTTCACTCCCCGCTGATGCAGCCATGCCATCAGCTCCGGCAAATCCCCTACTGTGAAGTTCTCTGCCCGCATTCTGGCATTGAACCGCTCCAACCCAAAATAGATGGCATCCGCGCCATTCTCGACGGCAGCTTTGGCACATTCCCAGTTCCCTGCTGGCGCAAGCAATAGGGGACGATTGGTGACGGTGGGAGTGGAAATAGGTGCAATCTGCATACAGTCGAGTTAGAAAAATCTACGCCTTTTGTATTCTATCCTTCTAGACAACTCAACGTTTTATTGATTCCCAATAGCCCATAACTAAACCCATCCCCGCACCCCATAATAGCTATGCCGCAATCGGAATCGATCGGTCAGGATCGCAGTAAATATCACAAAGTCTGCTCAGAAATATTGTATTCTAGACGAAGTAAGTTTTATTAAGCAGGTATCTAGTCAATGGCGAGTTCAGGTATACCAGAATCACCAGACATGATGGTACGATTTATGCGATCGGGTGAAATTTTCACGCCCAGTGCCCCGATCAACAATCAGGCGTTATTTGCAGGTAGAGTCAACCAGCTCAATCGGATTATTGGTGCTGTCAGTCAGCGGGGACAGCACGCCATCTTGTTTGGCGAGAGAGGAGTCGGTAAAACTTCCCTTGCAAATGTATTGCTGAAGATCCTCAGAGGCTCTCAAGAGCAGTTTAAATCAGTCATTGTCAATTGTGATAGTGAAGATAGATTTGAACAATTGTGGTGCAAGATTTTTTTAGAATTAGAAAATACCCAGAATTTAGACTTTGAACAGCATCAAGTCAATCCTGAATTCATTCGACTGCGGCTGCAACGGCAAATAGTTGGTTCGGCAATCATCATTGTCGATGAGATGGATCGGCTCAAAACTGATGCTTACTTTACTGCTTTTATGGCAGATACGATTAAGACTCTTTCAGATCATTCTGCTAATGTCACTCTAATATTAGTCGGAGTGGCAAATTCGGTCGAAGAATTAATTGCCGAGCATTTATCGATCGAGCGGGCACTGATTCAAATTCAAATGCCGAGAATGTCGCCGGATGAACTCACCGAAATTCTCCGTAAAGGATTAGATTTGCTATCGATGACGATGGATCGGGAGGTAATCCAGTCCATTGTCTTTCTGGCACAGGGATTGCCAAATTACGTCCATTTATTGGCTTTGTATGCTTCTCAGTCAGCAATTAGAACTAATAGCTCTAGTATCAATGTAAATCATCTCACTCAAGCAATTACAGTCCGTTCGCTGATTTTGGAAGAGAAAAAAGAATTAAGTCTTACAAGGCTTGAGATCTAGCTGATACAGAGATGCAGGCAAATTCATCAATGAAAGAATCCTTCTCTGAAGCTCGGACAGAGGCGTAATGAAAAAAGT
>JANXVE010000177.1 GCA_025351825.1 Chamaesiphon sp. 341R_metabat_111
AGATGATTGCAGTCTCAGTTGCAGTTAATTCGGTCTCAGTTGCACTTAATCCGGTCTCGACTGCACTTATAGTTGCAGTTAATTCGGTCTCAAAAAAGCGATGATTGCGGTCTCAAGAATTTAGTATTGCAGGTCGCTACATGTAGCCTAGATGTGAGCGATTTCGACAAATCGGGGCGATTATCGATTTTGGGGAAGGGAAAGATTCAAAAGAGTCAGATCGATCTATCCCCAGCCACGACAATCGCGATCATGGCATGGTTGGCAGCTAGAGACGATTATCTATCGTCAGATCCCCTCTTCACCAGTCTCGATCGACGTAGCAAAGGACACCGACTCGACGGCAGCACCATTTATCGCTTGGTGCGAAAATTTAGCGAAGCTGCGGGAATCGATAAGATAGTCTCTCCTCACCGGATTAGGCATAGTGCCATTACTGCATATCTCGATGCCAGCGATGGGAATATTCGGGCGGCTCAAAGCTTGAGTCGTCACGCCAGTCTTAATACTCTCAACCGCTACGATGACAACCGACATAAATATCAAGCTATCGCTACCAATACGCTGGCAGATTTAGTTTAGGTTTATTCCAATCTTTAATACTGTCTGACTTTTCCACCTTCTCAGATCGATATGGATCTGTTGGCTTTTCAAGCGAAAACCTCAAAATTCAGGAATCGGCTCTAACCAATGTCTGGTATAAACTACAGGAAAAGTATATACCGCTAATACGTGTTAGCGGTATATTAAAAAAAGAGTGCAAATCCCCCTAAATTTCCCAGCAATTTATTGCCCCCTTGAATTATTAAAACTTATGGAATTTATGATGACCTAATTACCTGCGTGCATCTGGCTAAATTCAATGGAGCAGTCTACTAGTACTACCGCCAAACCCACTTTTGTCCTCGATGCCAATGCCTTAATTTCAGCATTTACCAGTTTCCTTCAATTCGATATAGCTTCCGGCGGTGCTAGTGCCGAAACCATCCGCGCCTACTGGTGTGAAGCCAAACAGTACTTGCTCTGGTGTGAGGTCAATCAACTCCAGCCCCTGGAGATAACGCGGGATGCGATTAAAATCTACCGTCATCACCTAGTCCAACAGCAATACAAACCTGCCACCATTGCCCTCAAACTCGTCGCTGTGAGTCGGATGTACGATGCGGCGATGGAATATGGATTGCTTTCTCATAACCCCGTCTGGGGCGTAAAAGCACCCAAACAACGCGGCGATCCGGCTGACTCGATTACTTATCTCACCGCAGCGGAGGCGGAGACATTCCTTCAGGCTCCACTGGCTAAATCTACGCCCCTGAAAATCCTTCGCGACCGTTTCTTATTGGGATTGATGACTCTCGAAGGGGTCAGGTCGATGGAAGCACATCGAGCGAATGTCGGGGATATTCGCCGCAATCCGACGGGGGTGGGAATTAACGTCACCAGTAAGCGACAACAACGGGTGGTGCCGTTAATTCCCGATTTGGTGGATGTCCTCGATCGCTATTTACTCGCCCGCAGGAGTGCTAAATTTAGTACGGCTGCTGCCACACCGCTATTTATCAACGTCCATCATCCGCGCCATCAGATCGACCCAGACCGCGAGGATCGTCGTCTGTCTAGAAGAGGGATTAGATTTATTGTCGATAGCTATCTGACCGCCCTCAACCTCAAACATGGGCAAGGGCGGACTTTATCGGCGCACTCTTTAAGGCATACGGCAGGGACGCTAGCGATTCAGAATGGGGCATCCTTGCGGCAAGTCCAGGATTTACTCGGTCATGCCGATCCTAAGACCACTGCGATCTATACCCACGTTGGAGATCGGTGGGTGAATAATCCGGCTCTGAAGTTGGGAATTAATTTCAATCCCGATGAGACAGTAAAGCCCAAACCGGATTTAGCTGAGTGAGAATAACTGTAACTATTCGAGCTGGTTCTATCGCTCTCTAAACCACAAATGTTTTGGACGATTTCAACGGAAAGATTGGTGTAGAATAGCCTCACCGATCGATCCGAATTGAGATCGTTAAAAATACCGATCTTTTGTATAGTTTTTGTACTTACACTATTACCGTTACATCATGTCAGATCGATCGTCAGAACGAGGCAGTTATCTTATTACCCCAGATAGCTATATTGCCATCGGCAATCGACAATCCCAAATCGGGAACGAGCGAGGTGCTTTAGCTGCTTACGATCGCGCTGTCGGAATTGCTCCTGGTTATGCCAGAGCCTATAACTATCGCGGTTCGTTTAAATACGCCAAATTGAGAAATATCCAGGGAGCAATCGCCGATTTTGACTCAGCCGTACACTACGACCCCGATTATGCCGTTGCCTATGCCAATCGCGGTTTGCTCAGGTATCAGCAGTTGGGAGACATTCCTGGAGCTTTAGCCGACCTCAATCTGGCGATCCTCCTCGATCCTCTCGATGCGTCGGTTTATAATACTCGCGGGTTAATTAAGTATGAACTGGGAGATATCGAATATGCGCTGGCGGATTACGATTTGGCAATCTCGCTCGATCCGAATTTTGCTGCGGTTTACAACTGTCGGGGGCTGCTCAAGAATGTCAAGCTGATGGATATTGCTGGTGCCCTCGCCGATTACGACAAAGCGATCGATCTCGATCCTCATCTATCCGAGGCGTTATACAATCGCGGTACGCTCAAGCACAAGGAACTGGGCGATGCTGATGGGGCATTAGCCGATTACGACAAAGCAATCCTGTTGGCTCCCTGTATGGCTGCGGCCTATCTAGTGCGGGGCTTGCTCAAACGCGACAAACTCGACGACTTGCTTGGTGCATCAATCGACTTTACCCGCGCTGGTGAAATCGATCCCCAAATTATCGAACGATCTCATTTATAAACATGTGGCCGATCCGACTCAACCTCACAAGGTCGATCGAGATTGCTATGATTAAGAGCAAAATGCTGGAAACCAGATCGCGAGTTAGAGTGGACTACAGGATTGTCGATCGAATTATCACCAACCGCAGGAGGCTGTATGGCTGTCGCCCGTCAAGAATGGCTCGATTGGGAGTTCGATCCCCCTGGTTTCTCACAGTATGGCTGCGATGACATTGGCGATCTACTCGCTAGTGGGCAGATGTCGATCGAGTTCCTCGATGATGGTAGTGACGACTATGAGCCAACCGAAGCAGAACTTGAAGAGAATAGGCGGTGTCACAATGATTGTTATGAAATCAGCGCACAACTGAGAAAGACGATGATTTATAAAGACGGGGAAACCGAAAGTCAATATGAAGAACGTCTTACTTGGGAGCTGACTAGACAAGCAGGCGATCGAAAAGACCAACGCGCAAAAGAGCGACTAGAACAAGGACTGCCCGACCTCGCGCACAATCCCAATGCTCTGTAACAACTTCGACTAGTTGGTAATCGCTCATGCTAGAGTTTGCTGAGTTTGATATCAAGACAGGTATACCGATTCTTAAATACGATCCAGTTACCAACGGCCAAACTCAAAGCTATAAAGCGGTGGACGCTGCGTATCTCCAACACTGGCTTAAAGCCAGGGGATTGGAACGCGCCCCGCTGTACACTGCCGATTTTTACCAAGGCATCGATCCATCAGATAACGAACGGCTGCTCAAGCAAGGTAAGCACGTTATCTTCACTGGCGGTACCAGCGGTAAATATGTTTCTGCCTATTTTACCGACGCAGCGACCGCCCAGGCAATTCTCATCGGTAACGAGCGAGAGCCACCCCTCTACGAACTGGGGGATAAAAGTGCCCATTATGCCGTTGCCTACGGCTCCTTGCCCATTTCTGACTGCTACAAAGATGCGATCGTCAAAGGTGGTAAGGGGCGTTCTATTTTAATTGTCGATGACGAGGCACAATCGGTCGGTAGCGAACCAATCTTCGACCGAGATGGCAAGCTAGTTACAGACTTGAGCGATCTGCTCTCGAAGATGGGTGATGGAACGATGCTCTTGCCCACTGGACTAATGCGGGAGCTACTGTTAGAAAAGGAAGTCCAAACGATAATTCGGCGAGCTGTCACGCAAACAGACCGCGTTCTGAATGAAGAATTGGGGGTAGTGGGTGAGTGGCTAGATGAAGTGACGGGCGATGAAGTTGAGGATGAACTAGTTGCCCTCATCGCGGCTGAATATCGCGCCAATGGCAGAATCGGTACCTCTCACGTTCACGTAAATACGGCTAAAGCGATAAATAAGTTATTGGATAAAGCAGCTTCTGAAAGTGTCATCCAGTTTAGAGCGGCGATAACCGATACCCCAGGCATGTTTAAGGGCATGATGAAGACGAGTGCGTGGTGCGAACGCTTGGGTGTCGCCGCGATCGTTAGTAAGAATTGTATCAAGGGTAATGGCGTAGATCTCGATACTGTAGGTATTTTGGAGCTGAATAAAGGCTCGACTTTGTGGATCGGGCGTAAAGAAGTTGCCACCTGGGGCGAACAATCGGTAGGAATGCAGGTAAAAATCTGTATTCCGTCCGCCACCGAGCGAGAACTAAACCCGCTGGCATTGGCTAAAGCGGGTCAACTGACGGAAATTGCCGTCGATCCGTATTTGCTCGGTCAAAAGTATATTGAAGACGACCGCCGTAAAAAGTCGAATCTAGCGATCGTCATCGATGATAATGGCGAAGTGAGCGGACAGGTGCGACAAAAAGATGCCCTTGCCGACTTACTCGCCATTGACATCGAGGGCGAACTCACCCAAATGCCGACGATCCAGCGACGGTTGACCGAAGCCCTGCGATGCAACTGGATCGATACTGCCACTAGCGGAGTCGAAGTCCCTTCTGCGGTGGCTCAACATCATGGCAAATTGGATGTCTGGGAAATC
>JANXVE010000197.1 GCA_025351825.1 Chamaesiphon sp. 341R_metabat_111
CTGCTCAGAATACCCCCGATCGTTTTACCCGTTCCTGTCAATGAAAGGTTTAACATTCGTTGCTGGCTGCGTAAATGTACCGCTGCCAACTTTTGCATTAAGTTTGGTGGTGTAACTTTACCATTAACTCGGAATGCCCAACCTGATGGAATTACCATATCTCGCGCTTGGTAATATTCATCGAGAAATTGATCTCTCACCTGACGACCATAGCCATCATCCGTAAAAGCTTCAATAGCTTCAACCGCAGATTCATCTTCAAAAACTTCTGCCCAAATCCGATTCCGTTTGGAAGCAATAAAAAAGTCGATCGCTTCCTGGTCGGCAGAAGCAACAATTTTACTATTTAGAAATTCCAGACTTTTCTGTACTTTAATTTTTGGTAGTTCGTCAGATTTATCAAAATTATCTTGAGAGTCACTAACTCCTTCAAAAGAGATATTTAATGATGTGGCAGTATCGGAAATCTGTATTTCAGCATCAGCATTAAGGTTGTAAAGCGAATCAATCTCAGATTCAGTAGATTGAGATTCTTTGCCTTGAATCACATCTCGAAGCTTTTGCCCTGTAAGTTTACCCTTAATAATATCTTTGACTATTTTGAGTCCTTCAGCGTTTGTTGTGTCTAAAACACCTGACTGCTCGAATATTTTATACAACTCAGCCTGAGTCAGATTAGGGATATGAACTTCTAGACTGGCCACAAACTGACGAATAACATCAATGGTCCAACCCGACCCACAACGAGCGCAACCACTGTTTCCTCTCGCCCAAGCACTTCTGGTAATGCTGCCTATTCTAGTTTTCCATTCGTGTCCATCAATAGGACACTTAAACCATGCTTCTTTCTGGGAGCCATTAGTTACTTCATCAGGAAATATTGCTAGTTCATTATTCTTTTCATAATTCCAATACTGAGCTACACGATCGGGATAGGTAGAAATTAAAGAGGTAATTCCTGTTACAACAAAACCTTTGCAGGCTTGGCAAGCACTGTTTCCTTTTCCCAAAGAAGATCTTGTAATAGAAGTAACAGTTGCCTTCCATTCATAGCCATCAATAAGACATTTAAACCAGACTTCTCTAGTAGAACCTTTCGTAACTTTGTCAGGAAATATCCCTAGCTCATTGTTCTTTGTATAATTCCAATATTGTGCTACATGCTCAGGATAAGTTGAAATTAAAGATGTAGCTTCTATCGCCGTAAATCCTCTGCAAGCTGGACAACCACTATTTCCTTTTTTCCAGGAAAATTTTGTGATTACTGCAATTGTAGCTACCCACTCATGTCCATCAATAGGACATTTAAAAAAAGCTTCTTTGCTCGATCCAATTGTCAACTTTGTAGGATCAAGTCCCAGTTCATTATTTGTTTTGTAAAGCCAGTACTTAGCAACCTCATCTGGGAATTCGATTGCTATTGGCTCTCGACGTTTCCATTCACCACGCTTGCGCTCATCAGTACCATTGCAGACTCGACATCCGGTATTATCTTTAGACCACTGCTGTGAAATTGTTGAAACGATACTTGATTGCCATTCATTGCCATCATGAGGACATTTAAACCATATATAATGCTGTGTGCTTCCAGCAAGAACTTCTTCCGGTTTTAGATCTCCATTTTTCTCATAATCCCACAATTCTGCAACTCTTTCTGGATGAATTGCTGCCAAGCTTTTTGAGTAAAATTTCTTCTGAGTATTTTCGCTCTTTTCTATCTCTGCTAATATTTCTGCTTCTTCACGCTCTTTCAAATACGTATGGAATTCAGAATTTGGCTTTAGAACTTGCCTCACCCGTTCCCTACTTAATCCATGTTTGTCTCCTATATCCTGATAGCTGAAACCTTGCTTATAAAGCTCTAAAAATTGATTACTTTTTTCAAGTCTTTCTTGTTTAGCAGCTTCCTTTTTTGTAGAGATTTCTAAAGGTTCTAATGAACTATTACTTTGGTTGTCCCAGTGCTTTAAAATACCTATGCCTAGAGTTGTAAGAGCTACGTGCCCGTTTTTAATTGCAACAAGACCTCTATTCTGAAGATTAAGTATTACAGCCTCAGCAGAATCAAAAAAACTAATTGTGACAGGCACTCCAAATTGAGATAGTGACTTAATAATAGACTTCTGATTTTGGCTTAGATATTTAGCAGCTTCAATAACATCTGATAGATTTTTCATGTCTTAATGCAATCTGCGGTAAATCACTACAATCCATTTATGGACTCTACAATCAAGGATTCCCACTTAGATGTCAAGAATTGACAATTGTAACCTTTATTCTGGTTGTCAGATCTAGCGATAATATAAATTTTAGCCATACCCTAGCTCAAATTTTGTTCGCAGAATCCAAAGAATACCCGCAACAGCCCCAGCAAAATCGACATCTCGCCAATCCCATGCAACAGCGATTCTGACACCACTCCATCCACCTGGAGCCGATAAAACTTCCAACCCTCGCCATTGGTAACAATCCCATAAATCGCGCTCTCTCCCCCCAACTGCCGATCGATCCACTGACAAGCTTGCATCTCTACTAGACACTGGGCTGCCCCTTGCTCAAAATCATCCTTCTTTGCTTCTATTACACACATGTATGGTGCTTCTAGATATCCCCGCCGCTCGGCAATTAAATAGTCGGCATTGAATCTTTATTAATCCGGTGGATGATAACCCATAATTGCCAGAACTCGACGCATATTAACCACACCATCACGATTGATTTGGAGCAGCGCGATCGTTGCACGACCAACTGGCGTAATCCCAATCGATTGAGTTACATCTTCATTCCAAGTAAAATGCTCTTCCCATAACATTTTGCGGGGATGAAATAAAGACACCGATTGATTCGTAACTGGATCGACGGCTTCAGTTTTGGTGTACTTGTAATTGTTGCAAGTTTGGCAAGAAAGAGCGAGATTTTCGGCAATGGTTTTACCACCACGACTTACTGGTTGAATGTGGTCGATGACTAACGGATCGATGGCAAACCTGGCTTGAGAGCGGCAATATTCACATAAGCCATTGGCTCGATTGAATACGAGTTGCTTTAAAGCAACAGGAACATATTCGCTAGACATATCTCACAGGCTGGATACCGAGGTTTTCCATCAGATCTAAGAGAGAGACTTGACGGAGTTGAGCGAGATGAGCGAGTGCTTCGAGACGTTGGGCACCAATCTGCTCAATTTGAGTGCTGAATTGGATCAGGAGATCGTGTTCGGAGTCAGTTAGAGTCTCCGCATCTCGCTTTTGAAGCAGAAGTTGATATTGGGCAAGGAGATCGGCAGGAATGCCCTGATTGATTCTTAGCAAGAGTTGGGCTTCATCTTCTGGAAGCACTGGAGTTTTGCGGCGGGCACGCAGGTACACCACTTGTTGGAGCAATGAATCAAGGTCGGTTGCATCAAGCCGATCTGCTGCCTTAATAATTTCGTCGAGGCTCATGGATAGCTGAGACTGATAATGTTATTAGTCTAAATTGTATCGTAAGAAAACATCCGAAGGCGAACTCCTTAACCCCGTCCAATTTTGTTCCTATCATTTATTTTGCTGTCGGTCGATCGAGAAGCTGATGATACAAATTTCAGCCATATCCTAGCTCAAGTTCTGTTGGCAGAACCCAAAGAATACCCGCAACAACCCCAGCAGAATCGACATTTCCCCAATTCCATGCAACAGCGACTCTGACACCGATCCATCCACCTGGAGCCGATAAAACTTCCAACCCTCGCCATTGGTGACAATCCCATAAATCGCGATCTCTCCCCCCAATTGTCGATCGATCCACTGACAAGCCTGCATCTCTACTAGACACTGGGCTGCCCCTTGCTCAAAATCATCCTTTTTTGCTTCGATTACACACATGTAGGGTGCTTCCAGATATCCCCGCCGCTCGGCAATTAAATAGTCGGCATTGCCACAAGTTCGATCGCCTTCCAGATAGGCACCCTTCCATACTTTCAGCCGATCGAATCCCTCCAATCCCTCTTCACAGATCGCATCAATCAGCAAAGTCTTAGACACTTCTAAACTCTCTAGATCGAAACGTTGAAGTCGTTCCAATCGCTGTCTAAAAAAATCACTAATGGGTAGAGGTTCGGCTTCGATCGACCATCTTTGGAGTTCAATTATCCCTAGCTGTTTAAATGCCTCTTTGTAGGTAAAACTAGAAAAGCTTTTCTTACGCTCTGGGATTATCTGAATCATTTTAATCTCCCTCTACCTAGCGCAAAAGGTTTTAACAAAGCTTATTAACTTTGTTAAAACCCTTCTCTAATGCTGATTTGTACAGTGACTAATTAAATGACGTAATGACAAAATAATGTCATCAGATATATCTCGCTTCTAGTAATCATTAGAAGCATTTTCAACACAAAGACACAACTTTCTCCTGATGACAACTTCAGTGTCACCTTTCAGATTAATGACAAATTAGATGTCGCTTTTACTAAAACTCTAAATATCAACCGATTGACTAAATGACCGTCACCTTTTTATTTCTGTGTTAATATAACATTATGTTTTTATCAGGCGACTATGCATAATGGAAGATTGCAACACTGAAATAATTGACTCTGCTCAACCGCCAGAGGCGATCGTCTCTGAATTGCCAGAGCAGGTACGGCAAAAACTAGAGATCGTACAATCTCTCTTAGAACCTTGCGATCGATCTGCTTACGGAGAAAAACTCCGTGGTTTTGCCCAGAAGCGGGGAGTTTCCGTCCGATCTATCCAACGACTGTTTAAGCGGTACCAGGATGAAGGATTAACGGCTTTGACAGATGGAGATCGTAAAGATAAAGGTTTCTATCGGATTAGTAATGATTGGGAGAATTTTATAGTTAACACATATAAACAGGGCAATAAGGGTAGTAAGCGGATGAGTCCCAAGCAAGTAGCCTTGCGACTAGAAAGCCAAGCTTTAAAGATCGGCAACCCTAAGCCACCTTGTTACCGAACTGTTTTACGAGTCTTAGCACCAATAATTGATAAACAGAAGAAAAGTATTCGCTCTCCAGGTTGGCAAGGGTCTACGCTATCGGTTAAAACCCGTGATGGCTTCGACTTAAACATCACTGTTAGTAATCAGGTATGGCAGTGCGATCATACTCGTGCCGATGTTTTGCTGGTAGACCGTGATGGTAAATTAATCGGTCGGCCTTGGCTAACAACCGTTGTTGATAGTTACTCTCGCTGTATTGTCGGCATTAACTTAGGATTTGATGCCCCTAGCTCCCAAGTTGTCGCTCTTGCGATACGCCATGCCATTCTACAAAAAAATTATGCGGAGGAATACAAACTCAATTGCGAATGGGGAACTCTCGGTACTCCCAAATACCTGTTTACGGATGGTGGTAAAGATTTTCGATCGAACCACTTGGCTGAAATTGCTAGCCAGCTAGGATTTGTACTCAAGCTCCGAGACCGTCCTTCTGAGGGCGGAATCGTAGAACGTCCCTTCAAAACCTTTAACCAAAGTCTGTTTTCAACATTACCTGGATATACAGGTTCTAATGTGCAAGAGCGCCCGAAAGAAGCAGAAGAGGATGCTTGTCTAACTTTACGACAGTTAGAATATTTAGTTGTGCGCTTTATAGTTGATAACTACAATCAGAGTATTGACGCTCGAATATGCGAACAAACACGTTTTCAGCGTTGGGAAGCAGGACTAATAGCCGATCCAGAAGTGTTACCGGAACGGCAGTTAGATATTTGTCTAATGAAGCAGGCTCGAAGACAGATACAGCGGGGCGGATATATTCGGTTTGAGAATATTAACTATAAGGGAACTTATATTGAAGGTCATGCAGGTGAAACTATTTGCGTGCGATACGATCCCCGTGATATTACTAGCATTTTGGTGTATCAAATAGTCCAGCAGGGTCAGGAGGTATTTTTGTCCCGCGCTCATGCCCAAGGATTAGAGATGGAGCAATTAGCTTTAGATGAAGCGAGGGCTGGTGCTAAGAGGCTACGAGAAAAAGGGAAGAGTCTTCACAATGAATCCATTTTGCAAGAGGTCATCGAACGGGATGCTGCCACTACAAAGGCAACTCGAAAACAACGCCAACGGCAAGAACAAAGCTATAAACAAGTGCAATCAATGTCGATCGAAGAGGATGGGGCTTTGGAGAAAACTGCTCTAGAAGTCGCTGATGAAACAGCGGAAGTTGTTGATGTTGAGGTTTGGGATTTAGAAACAATGCAAGAGGACTATGGGTGGTAATTATGGATGAAGCACAGAATATTGCTAATGAATTAGGAGATGTCTCCAAAGATGAACTGTGGTTGCAGCAGGAAATAACCCGACTCAATCGTCCTTCAATCCTGCCTTTAGAACATATAAAGGATCTGCATAATTGGTTGGATGATAAGCGCAAGTCGAGGCAGTCGTGTCGAATTGTAGGGGAGTCTCGTACTGGTAAGACTGTTGCTTGTAATGCTTACAAATTAAGAAATAAACCCACTCAGAATGGTCGACAAACGCCAATCGTACCTGTGATTTACATCATGCCACCAACTAAATGCACTGCAAAAGAGTTGTTCAAAGAGATTATTGAGGCATTGCGTTACAGAGCGGTAAAAGGTACGGTGTCTGATTTTCGATCGCGGGCAATGGAAGTACTCAAAGCTTGTGAAGTAGAAATGCTAATTATTGACGAAGCAGATCGGTTGAATCTCGATATCTTTTCAGAAGTTCGCGATCTCAAGGAAAGGAATATCTCTGTTGTCTTAGTTGGCACCGATCGACTCGATGCTGTAATCAACAAGGATGAGCAGATTTATAACCGTTTTCGTTCCCATCGTCGATTTGGCAAGTTGGCTGGGGTAGATTTCAAGCGGACAGTAACCATTTGGGAGACTAATGTTTTGAAGCTGCCAGTGCCTTCTAATTTAGATCGCCCAGAAATGCTGAAGATTCTGCTAAAGGCAACAGAGGGCTACATCGGTCGGCTGGATGAGTTGTTGCGGGAAGCAGCAATTAAGTCGCTTTCAAGAGGACATAAGCGCGTCGAGAAGGAGATTTTACAAGAAGTAGCTAAGGAGTATTCGTAATGATAGAAGATGAGATTAAGCCTTGGTTGTTATCGATCGAACCAATATCAGGAGAAAGCCTGAGTCATTTTCTGGGTCGATTCCGGCGACAAAATCATTTAAGTTGTTCTGCTCTCGGTCAGCTAGCAGGTATTGGTGGGGTGATTGCTCGTTGGGAAAAGTTCTACCATAATCCGTTTCCATCGGATGCTGAGTTGATGGCTCTGGGTAAGTTGTTAAATGTCGATCTATCAACGTTACGGATGATGTTACCGACATTGGGCGATGGGATGATGTGTAGTCCGATCCGCCTTTGTGGAGCTTGCTATGTAGAGTCGCCTTATCATCGGCTGGAATGGCAGTATCGATCGACTGGAGGGTGCGATCGACATCAACTGAGATTGCTGTCTAAATGTCGTAATTGTGACGCTAAGTTATCAATTCCCGCCTTGTGGGAGGATGGTTGTTGTACTCGCTGCAAGTTACCTTTCGGGGCGATGGTGAAATGGCAAAAGTCCTATTGAGTAGACTGGAGTGGCGATCGAATATCTAAGATCTTCTAGGTCGGAAGCCATAATTGGTCTGAGGCTAAAAGTATTAGTTTCAATTGTCGGTAAAGCTGCACCGACTGACATCAGCTTGATCGAAGTTATTAACTTTGACGATTGGGAAGATCGAGAGTTTCCAGTGCAGCAACGGAAAAAACCTCGCTCCGATAAGTAGAGCGAGGTAGACAAATTTGTTGATTTGTTCGATCGAGATTGGTTCATTGGTAAGATAAATCTGATGGAGTTTCTTCCTAAGGTTGTAAGGCTCCAGTTGGGTCACTAGCTCCAGTGACTCGATCGATTAATTCCATCGTGGGAACGTCACGTTCGAGAGCTTTCATTTCTTTGCGAATGTGGGCTTGGACAAGCTTGAGTGGCTTGGTATGAACTCGGTAACGCAAACATCCTTTAGGTTGGGGAATGCAGCTTACGATTTCGATTGCTTCTTGTTTTGTCAAATTTTTAGCAGATTTATGGTACAACTTTTTGGCTGCGGATTCGACCCCATATACCCCATCTTCAAATTCGATGATATTGACGTAAATTTCGAGTATTCGCTCTTTGCCCCAGATTTTTTCGACTGTTGGTGTTAGATACAATTCGCCAACTTTACGGAGAATTGCTAGTTCTTTCCACAGCAACGCATTTTTGACTGCTTGCTGGGTGATTGTGCTACCACCACCAGTTTTATTCCGAAGAGCTTCTTTGATACCTTCGATGTCGAAGCCGTTATGGTGAGCGAACGAAGTATCTTCAGCACTAATCAGCGCGTGGTAGAAATGGAATGAAACTTTTTTGCCATCTATATACATTCGATCGAAAGAGCGAGATTTAAGAATCAGCGATTCTGCCTGAATGATTGTAATTGGTGGCAGTACATATTTGTAGATAACACAATATCCAATTTGAAGGGGGACAATCGCAAGAACGAATAGTGTGGCTTTCTTTCTCCATCGTTGCCAGATAGTCAAGCTTGTTGCGGCAGTTTTCAATTCTGAAGCTTTGTTCATAGTTCAACTTGCCTTAATTTTCAGAAAATTGACACAAGGATTGTGTGAGTTGTCTCGATCGAGATCGAGATCGAGACAACCCTATAAAATGGCTCAATAATTAGTTACCCTGTTGATTTATTGATGGCTACTTACAAGATCGATTATTGAAATCTTTAACTCGATCAAAGCTTTACATAAATGAAATATAGATTCGATCTAGCGACTTGCCATGACTCTTGCGCCGAACGTTTACTACCCCAATGTCTTTGGCACTGCGGACATGAGTACCGCCGCAAGGCATAATGATGTCGCCATAACGCCAGTAGGAGATGTCTTTGGTGCTGGGGTCTGACTCCATGATGATGTCCTCGCCTCGATCGATTAAATCGTTGGTTAGGTTGGCTACTTCAGGAATCAGATCGGGATTGAATTTGTTAGCGTAGTCTAGACGGGCACTTTCGTCATAGATATAGCAACCTTTGAGATAAAGTTTTTCCTCACGACCATAGATGCGATCGAGTGCGTGTAGGACGAAGTGAGTTGCGCTATGGTATCGCATTAATAAATGGCGATACGACCAGTCGATTTCCAGGCGAACTTTTTGTCCGACTTCAAAAGGCGCAGGTTGACTCAGTTGATGGACAACTACCGTATCAACTTGCACGACTGGAACTTCAATATCTGGGCGATTGATATAGATTACTTTCCCTGGTTGTTTTTGAACATCTTTTACTTCGACACCATCGATCGATCCTCGATCTGCGACTTGCCCTCCTGACTCAGCATAGAATACCGTCTGGTCTAGTACTACTAAATCATCTTGGACATGCAAAACGGTTGCTTCGCATGAGGTTTGATAGGGATCGTCGATAAATAACTTCTGAGTGGGAGGTAATTTTGCTTGGTTGTTTAAAGTGAATGTTGCCATTGTCGTTACCTTGGTTGAGTGGTTTACATCTGAATTAGCGGGCGGATATTGGCTGTTATTTCAACAAGTCCAGGTAGTCAAATACTGAATCGTAAGCCATTGTCAGAATATGGATTGGTTTGTCTAATTGTTTCCCCCTTAGCTCTTCAAATATTTTGGATACGGCGGCGAGATTTGCTCCACTAGAAAGTCCAACTAGCAGAGCTTCTTGCCTAGTCGCGGCAACCATCATTGCTAGTGACTCTTCATAAGTAACATCAATCATTCGATCGATAATCTCAAGGTTCAATACTTTCGGAATGACGCCAACGGCAAGCCCTTGAATTTGATGAAGCACAAATTTGTTGTCCAAAAGGTCACAGCCATACGGCTGTACGCCAACAATTTGCACTTGGGGATATTCTTGCTTGAGGACTTCGCCGATTCCGGTAATATGACCACCAGTGCCAATTCCGCCCACAAAATAATCGATCGACAGATCCCGAAAATCTCTTAATATTTCTGGGGCCGTTGTCTGGCGATGGATCTCAGGATTGGCTGGATTTTGACCTTGGTTTAACATTACATAGTCAGGATTTTCTAATTGAATCTCCATTGCTAATTCACCATGCGAGTTACCTCCTCGGCTACTGTCCGACAGGATTATCTCAACCCCAAATAGTTTCAGTTTTTTCTGTTTATCTGGGCTATAGTTGTCAGGAATTACCAGCACCACTCGATATCCAAGAATCGCGGCGGTCATTGCTATTCCTAATCCAGTATTTCCTCCAGTTGGTTCGAGAATGGTTTGTTCGGTATTGCGCTTGAGAATACCTTCTCGTTCGGCAGCTAGTATCATGTTCGTGCCTGGTCGAATTTTATGGCTGCCGCCAGGATTAAAGGTTTCCATTTTCATGTAGACACGAATACCAGGGACACCAAAGAATTTACTAATTTCGATAACTGGCGTGTTACCGACAAGTTCGAGCATCGATGGATAAATCATAGGTTGTTTCTCCTAAAAAGTTATTTATCGTTGTTGCCAGGGAGAACGGCGATCAATTCGTAGTCACCGTTAATAAATCTGAAAAGTTTGGAGCAAATTACGCTGCTGCTTTGAACGTCAATTACTAGGTGATCGACTGAATAGATGGGTTCGCCATCGAATAGGGCGTTCTGTTTGTCTTCGTCGCTAAAGTAGGCACCCACATCAGGGTGAGAGTGATAGATGATCTTTACGGGATTAGTTGAATCAACGTTTCGGCTTAAAAACAGTGCATCCTGGGCTGAGAAGGTGAAGCCATTGGTTGAGTTTCTAGGATGGGTTACTGGGTCTAGCCGATGTAAATAGTCCTGAACGTTTTCACAGGACCGGATGCCTCGTTTTAGGATTAAGCCACAGCATTCAGTGGGGTAGCTATCGAGAGCTAATGAATAAATTTCCTTAATTGAATCTCCTGAGATTAGATAGTTGAGTTCTTGCGTTACCTTTAAATCGATCGTGTAGATATATTTCATGACTACTATTGCCGCTAGAATTTGGAAAGTAGATTAAGGCTAAGATGCAGATAAATCAGGCATCCTAGCGATTCAAAATACAAGTAATCGAGTATTATCTACTGGCGTGGGAAAATTTGATTAAATCCGCGCCGCACTAGCGAAAATGGTGGAACATCTTTCGTCACTACTGCATATGGTTGGACAATCACATCATTGCCAACATGAATGCGTCCAAGGATATTAACGTGTCCACAGACTTGCACTCGATCTCCAATAATGGGGTGACGCTGAATAGGTAAATTACCTTCAGCCCCTCTCGCCCCAATTGTTATACAATTCAAGAAGTAGCAATCCTGACCTATAACGGCGGTTTCACCGATCACTACACCCCATCCATGATCCACTACAAATCCAGATCCTATCTGTGCTGATGGATTTATCTCGATTCCAGCCGGAAACTTGGCTGCCTCCGAGATCTTCCGTGCCATTTTTTCGAGGTATGTAACATCTTTGGAATTTTCGCGTTTGCCTAGCTTGTCTAGTTCATGCGCGATTCGATGCTGAAACAGGGAATGAAAGGTCGAATAAGTTTCAAATACATGTTTCCAGCATCCTCGCGCTGCTGGATCTTTCCCCGCGAAGGCAATTAAATCTTCTCGGCTGTGGTTAACAACAGGATTGTAGATAAGGCGAAGTAATGTTTGCGCCTCTTTCCGAGGCAAATAGTTAAGTAAAGTCTTATAAACTCCCCCCTTGATTGCCAGATCGATATTGATGGTGTGCGGATCGCTCCCTATCGTGTGGTTTACCGGATCGATTAATAAGTGATTTCCTGAGTGGACTGTTCGATTTTCACGAGTTATGATTGCATTCATACATCTATTGCTCCAATTAAGGTAATAGAAGTCGTGCGAGGGAGGTACCAATGCCCACGCATAACTTACAAAACAAAGTCCGAAATACCACTAGGCACTGATAATGCTGAGGTGGTATTTTATTTTTAGCACATGGGAAACAAAAAAGATAGCTTTTTACGTCAAATTAAATATAGCTTTTAAAGACATATTCGGATATGATGAGGCTATATTATGACGTATCAGCACTATGAATGAAGTAAAAAAACGCGGAAGACCAGCAAAAGCTGACAGTTCAGAAGCTCGACAAGATCTGTCCATCCAAAAAGGGTGTCCAGGATTCATGACAATACTTGAAAAATACTTAAAACAAGCAGATTGGACAAAAACGGATTTGATGTCAGCTATTGATATAGGGAATACACAGCTTTATCGTTGGATTAGCGGTCGGAGTAATATCAGTAAAGCGACAGTTAATCGAATTGCTGTGAAGCTAGCCAAGAGACTGGACGACGTTTTTGGCAGTTCGCATGGCAATTCTTATTCAGCAACTGATGCTATTGATAGCCTATTAAATGAGTTGCTGGATGCTGCCGGATTTGCAGGTTCGGTTAAAGGCAAGTCTGGTGATGATTGCTGGAACAAAATTGCTGAAACCAAACGGTGGAAGCTTGGCTACACAGATGTTCCAGGATGGTCTACCCGTCAAGACAAAGAAGGTAATCAACAGAAAACCAAACCAATAGGGGACGCGATTGAATATGGAGAGAATATTGGAAGATTGCTGGGGTTAGAAACAGAATGGGTATATCTTAACTTTGATGAAATGCCTGTAGCTATTCGTCAAAGACAAGTAGATGGGATTGCACCGTTAATGGTAGCTTTGCCTGGAAGATTGTTTGATTATAGCTTTTCAGATCCATGCGGATCTCATAAATTTACTCTCACTGCTATTACAGATCGTGAGTTGGTCAATGGAGCAAGGAGCTTAGAGGATCTACCCCAAAATGAAATAGAGTTAATTTATGTAGAAGGTGAGTTAGGCGACTGGGGCAGAAAAATTCTGTCTCAGTATCGGAGCAAGGGTTATCCTAATGCTAGCCAAGCTGTTTTTCACATAAAAAAAGTAATTAAACGGAAGCAATCAATAATTCCAGTTCTGTTAATTGATAATGCCACTGGAGACTTTTTGATTGAAGAAGAAAATTCTTTATCACTGTTAACGCTCACAATTCAACGGATCAAGATGGAATCTTTCAATGCTTTTGCTTTTAATCCAGATGAGCAAAGATTGGTAGCAGCAGTTAACCAAGCTATTTCTGTATTCCCGATATTTCTCGAACCTTTATCCGTTTCAAACAAGAGTTCTGTCGATCATTTGATTAACAGTATTATGGATCGAGAAAAATCAATGATTACCGAATTAAAAATCAGAGATGTATTGAGTTCAGTTACAAGCAAAGGTGATACAGTTGAATTCAGTGAAGCTTTTCACTTTATTCGGCACGAATTTTGTCGCTTGAATTTCATAGTAGGTGCAAGATGTCCAAACAATGAACTTATCTGGGCAGGTTTAGCAAAAAACTTAATTGAAGAATTAGGTGGAAAGCAAGGGTCTACTCATAATCAGCTATATCGTGATTTTCTTCGATGTGTTGCTGCTAGACCCGAAGAAAAATTAGAATGTCCTAAATTCGCACAAGACTTTAACGACACTTGGGAAAATTTTGCTCGTCATGCTCCACTGATGGAATCCCTCTCAGCGATCGCAATCTATGAGATTTTTGACGTTCCAGATTATCGCCTGTTTCTAGAAGTATTAGAACAGGCAAAAATCCCTGAATCAGGTTTGACATTCTTCCGCGTCCACGCCAACGCTCATCACTTTGAAATGTTTGAAGATACCGTCGAATGGATTCTTCAGCAAGAAGGTGGTCAAGAAGCCTTCGATAAGGCTACCGAGTTTGTATTCGAGACTCAACGAAAGATGTGGATTGGTTTAACTGAATGCCTCCAATCAAAACAACTAGTAACCGCCAATTAAAACCTAAAAACTAGAGAGATAGAATGTTAAAAAAATCACTGCTCAGGTATGTGCTAATCGGATTGTCACTATTTAGTGTCCTGATTTTTAACTTAGCTGGATGTACCAATAGTAATGTTACGCCGCCCACCGCTACCGCTAGCACATCCATCATGGATCGAGCGGCAACCGATAGCAAAGTCAAAATCGGCTACCTAGTTTTTCCCCCAGCAATTACCAAAAATCCAACCAGTGGGGAAATTGGCGGACATCTAATCGATACCATCAAAGAGATTGCTCGACTCAGTAAATGGACACCTGAATTTGTCGAAACAGATTGGGCGGGGTTTACCACTGGCTTAGATTCTGGTCGGTTTGACATCTCCGTCGTCCCGACTTTTGTGACAGTGCCTAGAGCATTGTCTATCTACTTTACCAAGCCGCTATTCTTCGCTGGCAACAGTGCGATCGTCCGTGCTGGTGAAACTAAAATTACCACCCTCGCCAGCATCGACAAGCCCGAAATTAGAGTTGCCGTTACCCAAGGTGAAGCGGGAGATGAATACGCCAAGGCAAACTTTAAAAAAGCCAAGATTACCAGCTTTCCAGGCAGCGACCAATCTGCCGCCTTTCAAGCTGTAGTTGCCGGACGCGCCGATATTGCTCTCGGTGATGCCTATGCTACCGCCCAGTTCGCTAAAGCCAATGCTGCCAAAGTCAAAGACCTATTTGCCGATAAACCCTACAATCTCACCCCCGTCTCCTGGGCAGTGAAAAAAGGCGACGACAAATTACTCAACTTCCTCAATAGCAGCATCGAAGCCCTCGATTATCAAGGACGCTTGCGCGAATTTGAGCAAAAAGCAGGTGCTAACTGGTTGCATCCAAAGAAAGTCTTGGAATTCACTAAAGGCTAAAACCTCATGGGCTGGAATTTTGCGGTCATGTGGAATAGTTTCCTGCCCCTGTGCCTTGCCATGCTCACCACCATTTGGATTAGCATTGGCACCATTGCGCTCGGCACGATTTTAGGGGTGCTGCTGGGGATTCTATCCCTCACCTCAAATCAATTTGCCTCCAAATTAGCACAGGCATTTATCGAACTATTCCTTGCCTTACCAGCCCTGGTGATTCTCGTCTGGCTCTACTATAGTTTGCCGCTGATTTTCCCTGGCTTCATCTTGAGCGGCGATGCCTGTGCCGTGTTGGGGCTGGGTCTGAGTTTATCCGCCTTTGTTGCCGATATTATTCGAGGTGGCATCAATGCTATCCCCGCAGGGGAATTAGAAGTTGCCTATTGTACGGGAATGACTCGATTCCAAGCCATCCGCTACATCCTCATCCCCCAAGTCCTCCAACGCTCTTGGTTGCCGCTGATGGGGCAATATCTAACCACCTACAAGTTTTCGACTCTAGCTTCAGTCATCGCCGTCCCCGAAATCCTGCATACAGCTAATGCGATCATCGCTCAAACCTATCGCCCATTGGAGATCTACTCGATCGTTGCCTTCCTGTTCGTCATCACAATTATGCCCCTCAACCTGCTGCTCCGCAGACTTCAGCGAGTCAGCAACCTTGGCGGCATGGAGAAAATTTAGTCCCTATGGCAGAAGTACTCCTCCGACTCGAAAACATCCAAAAAAGAATCGCTGGCACCACCATCTTCGATAACGTCAGTCTGACACTCGATCGCGGTGACAGCCTGCTAATTCGTGGCAAAAGTGGCTGTGGCAAAACCACACTGCTCAGATGTATCGCCCTGCTAGAACAGATCGATCGCGGACAAATCTCCTTCGACGGTAAAGTAGTCTCGGAAAAAGGTGTACTCGATCGATCCAAGCACAAACCCGAAATTGGCATGGTGTTCCAGCAACTCTACCTATGGCCGCATCTCACAGTCCTAGACAATGTATCTCTCCCTCTCCATTTGCGCCAAGGCGGACACAAAAAACTAGCCGATGGACTCGCGATCAAAAAGCTTTCCCAACTCGGCGTAATCGACAAAGAACAAGCCTATCCCCATCAACTCTCAGGCGGACAAAGACAGCGGGTTGCCCTGGCCAGAGCCTTAGTCCATTCCCCCAGCATTCTCCTCCTCGATGAAATCACCGCAAACCTAGACCCCGAAACCGCCAGCGTCGTTCTCGAACTCGTTGAGAAAATTATCATCTCCGGTACTACCGTCATCATGATTTCTCACCTACCCGTCACCTCTCCAGCCTGGATGTACGAACTCAACGCCAGCAACTGGGCATTGGAGAAAAGACAACAGAGTAATGGCTGAAATTAATGAACCGGCGCAATACTAGTTTACAAATGTGTGTAACGACGATTTTACCGTTATCACAAGACATATTCGGCTACTGTTTAGACGGTTGAGGTAGTAATTTATCGACATCTCAGCTTCGTGAGATGACGCTTCTGGGAGCTAGAATGGGTAAGCTTACTAAAGAAACCACTTAACTTGCTTATTTAGCTACACATTACTTCTCAATTCCGAATGCTGTGTGTAAAATTGAGGTAAGTTAATAATCTATCAAAAAATATATTTCACAAGTATACATACAATATATACCTTCTCAGTGACGCATCCAAAACCTTGTGTACCTTTCGGGCAGAAGTTTTTAGGCATTGTATATATCTAAATCACAGACCTAGTTATTATTTAATTAGTAAATATGTTCTTACCTATTGAGCTTAAACGGTTTCCCATAGATGAACAATGACATTCTCTAATCCACCCATTGTTGAAGCTATATTCCATATAGTTGTAGAACGTGACAGTGACTTTAATAATGAAAAATTAAATGATTATGCAAAATACGTTACTGAAAGCTTTCCTGCTTTCGATCGAAAAGAACAGAGATCTCTAAAAAATGAGATTTTAATCCCTATTGATGATCCAGACAACACCACTTCTTCTGTTACCAATATATTACAAGGATATCTTTTAGCATCCAATGATAACCTCATAGTTATTCAAGCTAATATAGATAACTTCTCCTTTAGTAAATTGCCTCCTTATGGAACATGGGAATCATTCTACAAAGAAGCAAGTGAGTTTTGGGAGAAATACGTTGAGACAACCTCAGTCGATCGAGTTAAACGTCTTGGATTACGCTATTTAAATCGGATTGAAATTCCTTTTGATAATAGATCTTTCAAGCTACGAGACTACATCAAGATATTTCCCGAAGTCACTGATGATTTATCAGTAACAATCTCTGGGCACTTTATGCAAATGTCTCTTGACTCTGAGCTTTATAAACCGTCCAGAGCGATTGTAAATCAAGCAGTTGGCAATGTAGGCGATATGAAGTCCACTCCTTTAATATTTGATGTTGAAGTTTTTCAAGATGTAGATCTTGCTCATCAAAACAATTCCAAAGAAATAGAATCAATTTTTATTAATAACTTACGAATATTCAAGAATAGTATATTCTTGAATAGTATCACTGAAAAATCACAGGAGCTTTTCAAATGATAGTTTCAGAACGTCAAACCATCGCAAAAAGTCCTATTCAAACAGTAACAAAATCAGGTAGTTACAATGTTATTGCAAGCTCTAGCAGAGGTGATAGCTGTGAATACAAGCGAGTTGAAGCACAGATAAAATGTCAAGATCGTACTGAGGTTGCTCACGTACTTGAAAGTCCTGATGTTGCTGAATTAGAAAAAAGAGCAGAGGATTTAAGAGACTTATTACTTGAAAATCGTACTGCTTTGTCAGAACAGGAAATGCGTCTACTCAAAGGACTCTTTAATAGTAATAAGCAACTCATTGCTCTGAACAAAAAAACATCTCCATTAATTTTAGTAGCATTAGCAAGTCTTTTAGAGCCACTAATTGAAAATCCTGCCTATGCTCAAGACATAGAGTCTATTGTCAAAAGCTTACTAAAATCACCGTCAACAAGTTTAAGATATGCTGCTCTAGATATTATTACTGCTGGATTAGGAATAGTTCCTATCGCAGATTCGTTGCTAAAAGAAGCAAGGAACTTGCTGAAAAATGAAGAGTCTGAGTATGTTCTCGAATACTTGGAGTCTCTTTAATTTGTGGAGCAAATTTTTTATTATCGAAGTTTAAGTAAAAGTGCAGATATCTGGAGAAAGGGGAAAAAAATCAAGACTTTTCCCCTTGATGTTGAAAAGCAGACATACTTGAGTCACTTGACAACAGGGAAAGGATTTCCTTCAATATGGATGTCATCAAATAATGAAGATCTAGAAAAAATTGCTTTGGGGCTTATGCTATGTAAGGGAAGTCTTGATCGGATAGAGTTTATCGGACTCTATCCATGCTGCTTTGAAAAAACACAAGTCAAAATTATTCAAGCTCCCAACTCTCAATTTCCATTGCCTTCGGTTGCCAATCTTCATCATGAATTACAAACTTATAATGATGAAAACCTTACCGACTCAGTTGAAATATTTCTACATTGTAATGGGAAGATAGAGAAGTTTCCAAAAGTCTCGAATTCAGAGACAGAGACAAGTATGCTAAACATAGCAAAGAAGTATATCGACGAAATAAGTGGTGAAGTTTATATAAAGAAAGCTAGGGACTGGATTGAAAAATACGGAAAATCTCAAGTAACTGAGAATTAAAAAGGACAGTTAACTTAAATAGAACAATCGATCGTGGCAATTAGTTGATCGATCTGAAAAGATATGAAACCTCTTCATTTTCTGAACAATCAAATCCATATTAGCTTAATCACCCTTTACCAACTCAATTAAAGCTTGGGGCGTATGGAACGTAGGTATTGCCTCAACGAGATTAGACTCGTCTCTGATATCACAGAAATAGGTAGTTTTTCCATCACTAGAGTACAAGAAAGGAACCCGATAGCCCCGCCAACTACCAACACCGTCAAATGAACCTCTAGAGTATTGTTTGGCTTGCTCCATACCCGATTCGAGATTACTCATTAGTGTTTTTACCTCAATAATGCCAATTAGTAATCCATGTACGAACAGAGCATAGTCCGCCCTACCCGTTGCCACTGAATATTCTTCAACAGCATGACTCCCTAATTGACTTGTTTCTAAATCCTTTTCATCGCTAATCACCGACCAACCTAAAGCATCGAGTGTTCGATCGACGAGATTTTTAGCATTTTCATCTCGAATGTCATCAAGAACATCTATGAGTAAAACCTTGTCACCCCTTACACAACGGATGCGTTCGATTAATATTTGGTGAAGTTGGTCTAGCCAGAGTGGAATTACTGCTTGCCCATTTCTTAGTGCCTGTTGAGTGGCTTCTACCTCAAAATCTCTAATGATTAACCGATTTCCATCCTCAGATCGGGAAAAAAAGTAACGAGTGACAACAGAGTCCTTACTAAATGCTGGTTTCTCTTCCTTAAGAGCTTCAAGACCTGCACAAGCTTCTGTGTAGTCTAATCCAGCAGAAAATAGATGAGCCATCACCATCAGAGCTGCAAGATCTTCTTGGGTATAGAAGACGCTGCGACCTCTGCCAGTGGCATCTACTGTCGGCACTACTACCCCTTGCTCTCGCCAATACTGCAACTGACGCAATGTACATCCTGTAATCTCGGCAGCTTCTTTACTAGTAAAAAACATTAAACTTCAGCATAGATTCTGACATAAAGATCATATTAGCTCAACGCGCCCCATCATGTTCATTGCCTTTAATGAAAACATTGTGTTATTATTACGCTATGAGCATTATTTCTATTCACTGTCATCTCACCGCATCTGAATCTACCCGCCACCAACTATGGGACTTGATGGCAGAGAAAAACACGCCCCTAATTAATGAGCTATTGAGACGGCTATCCGAACATGAAGATTTTGAGCAATGGTGCAAGCAAGGTTGGCTCAAAGCGGGTTTAATTAAAAAACTTAGCGACGAACTTAGACAGGACAGTTGCTTTCAAGGTCAACCTGGTCGCTTTTATAGCAGTGCTGTTAGTCATGTCGAGGATATTTACAAGTCATTCTTAAGACGACAACGCGAGTTACTCTTCCGATTAAAGGGTCAAGAGCGTTGGTTACAGATGCTTAAAAGCGACGAAGAATTAGCACGAGCAGCAGAGGTCAGCTTAGAAGACATTCGCAGAGTTGCCACAAATATTATCGATCACTACTCATCGGAGGAAGAGAACTTAGGTCAGAAATTGTTTGATGCCTATGACGTAGCCAAAGATATCCTTGCCAAATCCGCAATATGTTTTCTAATCAAAAACGGATGCCGAGTACCAAAGAAGGAAGAAGATCCAGATACCTTTAAAAAACGTCGTAGAAAAGCTGAAATCAAAGCAGAACGACTCAAAGTGCAAATTGAATCGAGAAGACCGCTAGGACGAGATCTAAGCAACGATCGATGGATTAATACCTTGCTGACAGCAGCATCGACCATACCTCAAGATAATAGTGAAGCGATGGCTTGGCAGAACCAGCTACTTCAACAACATCCGTCTGTGCCATACCCAGTTGCTATTGGTAATGAAGATTTGTCTTGGAGTAAGGATTCTCAAGGTCGTCTTTGCGTTAAGTTCAAGAGTCTAAGATCGCATACTTGTAAGGTTTATTGTGACCAAAGACAACTAAAGTGGCTAGAACGTTTCTATCAAGACCAAGAGGTGAAACGGCACAGTAAAGAAAATGCTAAAGACAAACATACCAGTGCTCTATTTACGCTGCGATCAGGGTTGCTGGTATGGCAGGAACAGCGAGGTAAAGGGGCACCTTGGCAAAAGCACCGCCTAACCCTGGCTTGTAGCTTAGATACTCGCTTTTGGTCAGCAGAAGGAACGGAAGTTATTCGGCAACAGAAAGCAATCGAGGTCAAGGAGTCCCTCGCAAAAATGAATGATAAAGCCGACTTGACTAAAAACCAAGAGGCTTTCATCACAAAAAGGCAATCCACCCTAGATCGACTTAACAATTCTTTTCCCCGTCCCCATCAGCCCCTGTATTTCGGTCAAGCTAATCTCATATTGAGTGTATCCATGACTCTGGAAAAGCCTGCTACAGTAGCGATTGTTAATATGATTAGTGGAAAAGCAATTACTTACCGTAGCTTTAAACAATTGCTAGGAGATGAATACCATCTTTTTAACCGCCAATGTAAACAGAAACAACGTTTAGCCCATTGTAGAAAAAATGCCCAAAGAAAACATCAAATTATTCACGCTACAGAATCAGAGCTAGGACATTATATTGATCGACTAGTCGCAAAATCTATTGTTGAACTGGCGATGGAATATCAGGCTGGAAGTATTATCTTACCTGCTCTAACTAATATTAGAGAAATTGTTGAATCAGAAATTAAGGTAAGGGCGGAGGCAAGAATACCCGGATGTATTGAAGCACAAAAGCAATATGCAAAAGAATATAAAATGAGTATTCACCGATGGAGTCATGCAAGACTCAAAGATAGTATCCAATCACAAGCTGCTCAACACAATATTCCTGTTGAAATAGTTAAGCAACCTATTCCGATTCAACCAGTTTCAATCGCAGCAGAGATGGCAAAGATTGCCTATGAACAGCGTTGTGTTCCCTGAAAATTGAACAAATTCATAACAGTGCCGCAGTTCATGTTCAGCAATGAACCTCTGTACCGTGTTAAGTGAGGGGTAGTTTGTTTACCAGCGGTAAACGTGCTTTCTGACCCTAATAACTGCCCACCATGAAGCTGTCTACCATCAGGTAGAGACATAAGGCGCACACCCAGCAACAAGGGGATAGACATACTATAGCGGCAGTTATTAAATCACCTCCGAGCAAGGAGGAATCCATCTTCTTTTTGGCAGTCCTCTAGTGGGGTCTAATTCACTAGGGGCTTTGCCAAAATCATATAATGCTTACACAGCATCATACGTATACTCATCGGAACAGTAAAATCTGCTACGCTAGTGTTGAAATAGGTAATTTTCTTTAGGATTTGCCAAAGTCTCCCTAGACACCAATGCCAGCAATGGTTTTGACTCGTACTGTTTCAACTACTGTCCCAATGGGGAGAGGATTGAAAGCGCCTGCACTGCCGCCTGATAGATTGATCGCTGCTGTTTCAACTACTGTTCCAACGGGGAGAGGGTTGAAAGAATATGCAGGCACTTGAGATCGGCAAATAATGATTTCAATTACTGTTCCGATAGGCAGAAAATAGATGGATTGAAAGGCGCACTACTTTGGAGGTTGCTACAAAAGTTATATTGAATTTTTAGATGTCATTGATTCTGTCACTGCCACTTCAGCCACAAAAAATTGTTGCCACGACACCTAATTCGGCATCATGACAACAATGTGTCACTGGTGACACATTCTTTGTCACCGTACAAATCGGAACGAGAGGATTTGAACCTCCGACCCCTACTACCCCAAAGTAGTGCGCTACCAAGCTGCGCTACGTCCCGATGCAGGATACCAGCATAGCAACTCTCGACAGATTCCGCAAGTATGAACGAATAAGTCACAATTGTGACGATCGAGCGGCAGGATCGATTAAGATCGATCGACGAGATTATTGCTTTCGATTCATCATGCCGGATAGCGGCAGTGGTTTATGTCCTTCGACTTGAATAAACGTCATCAAGAAATTTTGTGGGCAACAATCCGGCAGTATATTTCTACAGCCGAGCCTGTTGGCTCCAAAACCCTCGTTGATGGGTACAATCTCAATATTAGTCCAGCTACTATTCGCAGTGGATTTGCCGCACTGGAAAAGGCAGGATTCTTGTATCAGCCGCACACTTCGGCGGGGAGAATTCCGTCTGATTCGGGTTATCGTCTATATGTCGATCGATCGATTCAGCCTTCGCCGGATATTGGGCGGCGAGTGGAAGCATTACTTGCTGACAAACTCGATTGGGATAGCTGGAGTTTGGAAGCCGTTTTGCGGGGTGCAGCGGAAGCATTGGCGACTTTGAGCGGCTATGTGACGATGATTACCTTACCCCAAACCAAGCGGCTGAAGATCGAGCATATCCAGCTTGTGAGAGTGAAATTGACTAAGATCATGGTGATTGTAGTCTGGGACTCTTATGAAACGCAGTCGATTTTGATGCAATTACCGCAATCATCTCATCAGAGCGTCGATGGTGATACGCTCGATCGAGAGCTACAGATTTTATCGAATTTTTTGAATAGCAAGCTTAGGAATCGCTCGGTACTAGAAGTATTCAAATTAGACTGGAGCGAACTCGATCTGAAATTCCAGCACTATGGCGATTTAGTCAGTAATTTACTGATAGATTTATCTAAAAAGTCTAAGCCAATTCATTCATCGCAGATTATGATTTGGGGGATTTCAGAGATCCTCAGTCAACCTGAATTTTCTCAGCTAGATACAGTTAAAACATTATTGCATTTATTAGAGTCGGAACAAGATAAGATTTGGGATCTAATATTTAATCCAGATGCTAATTCATTGTTAGATCTTCAACCTAAGCTATCTATTAAAATTGGTGCCGAAAATCCGCTCAAGCCGATGCAGACTTGTACGTTAATTTCTACTAATTATCATCAAGATTCTGTGCCTGTTGGCAGTGTTGGATTATTAGGGCCAAAGCGAATGTTGTATGAAGATGCGATCGCACTAGTTCAGTCATCGGCTAGTTATATCTCAGCAGCGATCAGTCAGCCAGCTAGTTGATAGTCAGTAAGCATAATTGAAAGGCTAATCACTAAACCACTAACTATGAAGATTGCTGTTGTAGATTACGATATGGGAAACTTGCACTCTGTTTGCAAGGCGTTGGAATATGCGGGTGCTGAGACATTGATTACTCATGTGCCGTCAGAATTGGCGAATGCGGATGCGATTGTTTTACCAGGAGTTGGTTCATTCGATCCGGCTGTAAAGAAGATTCGCGATCGAGATTTAGAGCAGCCACTCAAAGATATTATTGCCAGTGGTAAACCATTTTTGGGAATCTGTTTGGGATTGCAAATTCTATTCGATCGATCTGATGAAGGTTCAGAAGCAGGCTTAGGAATTATCGCTGGAACCGTCAAGAAATTCCAGCCAGAACCGAATTTAACCATCCCTCAAATGGGTTGGAATCAACTAGATCTATCTCAGCCAAACTGTTCGTTGTGGGCTGAATTAGGTGCCTCTGAGTGGGTATACTTTGACCACTCCTACTATGTTGAGCCGAGTCGATCTTCGGTATCAGCAGCGATGGTAACTCATGGTAATCAAACTGTGACAGCCGCGATCGCTCAAAACAATATTATGGCTGTCCAATTTCACCCCGAAAAGTCTTCAACAACGGGGCTACAGATCCTCACCAATTTTGTTCGAGCAATTGCTGGTTAGTGGGTGTGTTGGGTTTCATTCTTCAACCCAACCTACAGATCCACAGATCCATCCACTATTCACTATTTACTAATTCAACAACCCAGCAATTGCTGCTAGGCTAGCTTCATCTAAATACTGTTCATTGTTGGTTACTACCGATTTTAGAAAGCTCTTAACTTTATCATCTTCGATCGACCAACCCACCTGACGGTTAGAAATTGCTGCTCCAACGATTGTATTGACTTGAGCCGCTGTAAATTCGGAATAATAGCTTAGTTTAGAGATCGCAATTTGAGTACTGGCGATCGATTGACTGTTGACTAAATCTCTAATCAGGAAATCTTTATCTCTAGCAGTCGCGAGTGTAATTCCAGGGAATTTTTCTTTGCAGAAACTTGATAGTCGCTTGTAGAAGTAAATTTTTGTCTGCTTTTGTAGATCCCATTCAGTCAGCAAGAAATCACTAAATTCATCATCGTTAAGTGCCGAACAATAGTCTTTATCCCCTGTAATAAAATACAGATCTTTACCTGTTTGTGTTTGCTCTAATAAGGATTCCCAGTTAATCGCGTCGCCGAGGGAGTTATTCTTGCCAGGTGGATTACCTACACTCATGCGGAGCTTTGCTTTATCAATTGTGTTCGAGTCAGGCGTAAGCTGTTTGCCAAGACTAAATAAAGACTGAATAATTCGATCGGCTTTGAGCGTTTTAGCTTTGATATCGACTAAAATTCTGGTAGTCAGAGCTGCATGAGCTTGTTCGTGATGTTTGAGTGCTTCTCTCAGAGTATCTATTTCTGGATAGTCTTCACACAATTGAGGAAATTGGGCATTGAAAGTTTGGGTGCGGAAAGATTTGATCGCGCCATCGATCCGTTGTTCACGGTTACGATAGAATTCATTAATGATTTGATCGGTGAGTAATAATGTGATTTGTTGTTTCTCGATCGCATCGATAATTTTATCTAATTCTGCTAAGTCATCTTGATTTAGTGAATAGAAGGATAACAGAATATTAGTATCAATGAAAAGCTGCATGTTTTTATTATAATTAAAATGGTCTAGGGAATAATCACAAGTAACTAGTGATTATTTGATGTCTATCACTAATTATTATTTGATAACTATGAATATGAGTAAATGCACTAGGATTTGGATTATCTTTAATCCTCTAAAACTTTATTCTTAGTTTCCAACACCCACGGCATGAGTAAGATTCCGATTAGCGGTACGAAACCGATCCAGAACAAAGCTTTAATTGCACTATTTGCAGCATTTGCACCACCAGCAGCCGCGATCGATCCTACCCAAAATGGCCCAATTGAAGCGATGATTCTGCCAAAATTATAACAAAAACCAGCACCAGTTGCACGCAAGCGGGTGGGAAATAGTTCGGGCAAATAATAAGTGAAGCTACCAAAGATACCGAAGACAGTCAATCCGACAAAAAAGTACAAGTAAGTTCTAGTTAGCGGATCCCAATTCATCCCAAACGTGACAAATATAAAGATCGCTGACAGCAGAAAATACGTTGAGAATAGTTTTTTGCGTCCGAAAGTTTTAGCAATCGGAATAGTTAGCACTGTACCGATTAAGCCGCCTAGATTATAACAGTTAGCTGCCAACGTTTTCGCCTGTTCGACAGCAACAGAAACAGCGACTTTATCCAATCCTTGAGCGACAGCGTTTGCTTGGGCAATACCACCAGAAATCACTAAAATAAACGCATTACAACTCCACCAGACAATTAACGCTGTTGTTGCAACAATAATTGCGCTAATCGTCGCGCGGCGATATTTGGGGGTAAAAATATCAGCAAGCTTACCAGCTTCTTGATGCGAGGTTTTTTCCCAGCGTTCTGGTTCCTTGGCAAATGCGCGAACGGCAAATGAAGCAATTGCAGGAATTAATCCACAAGCGAATACGTATCGCCAAGAAACTTCTGGTTGACCTTTCATCAAGTTACCAGCAATCAGCCAATTTACAAACGTAGCGAGAAATAATCCCATCGGCGCGGAAGTGTATAACAATGCTCCAGCTTCCACGCGATTTTTATCGGGGACAGTTTCGGAGACTAAAGTTGCACCAGAAGCCCACTCACCACCAATTCCTAAACTGGCAAGGAACCTAAACGCAATCAAGAACCAGAGATTGGGTGCAAAGGCGCAGCAAGCTGTTCCCAGGGAATAAAGTAACATCGTAATCAGCATTGTTTTCAGTCTACCAATTCGATCGGCAATTTGACCAAAAATAATCCCGCCAATTGCCCAGCCAATTAATAGTAACGAAGTGAGAATACCCGTCCAAAATAAAATTGCGGACTTTGCTTCAGGAGAACCAATTTGCAATCCTAATAAGGTCGGAATACAGTTGGCTGCAACATAATTAAACAGCAGACTATCAAAGATATTAAATCCCCACCCCAACCAGGCAGCAAATAAAATATTCCATTGAGAGCGAGAGAGTTGTAACATATATTAGAGAGCTAGTTATTGAGAATACTTAGTAATAATTTAGGCTGAGTGAAAGAGATTATGCGAAATTAACTATTGGATGCTCAGATATTTGATTTTACTAACTCTTTTTAGTCGATCTAAAATCCCTGTGCCGTTCCTTCCCCTCGTGGATCTGCTGCACCTTCAAGTTTTCCGTTGGGTAATTGTTGAATGGCATTCGCATTTCCCCAATAGCTACGTGGTTCGATCGTCTGTCCCCGACGGCGCAATTCTGCTAGTGTGGTAGGATCGAATCCCCAGGGATCGACGTTGACTCGATCGGGTTGCCATTGATGGTGAATTCGCCCTGCGGCTACAGCAGCACCAACGTCCATCTTGTATTCCAATACATTTAGTAAAATCTGGAGCACGGTAGTAATAATAGTACTGCCTCCAGGTGCGCCGATCGCCAGTCGAAATTGACCATTTTCAGTCACAATCGTTGGTGTCATACTAGATAATGGTGTCTTCCCAGGTGCGATCGAGTTTTTGTCACCACCGACTAGCCCAAATACATTGGCAACTCCAGGTGCGATCGCAAAATCATCCATTTCGTCGTTGAGTAATATTCCCGTACCTGGTACGACGACACCTGCGCCGAAGCGATAATTGACGGTAAATGTCAGGCTGACAACATTCCGATCTCGATCGACAACATTGATATGGCTAGTTTCCATCGATTCAGATACTGGCTGTTCAAATACCCTGTAGGGGTGCCCCTTGTGGGTACCCGTGGGGGCTTGGGTACCCACAAGGGATACCCCTACAGGTCGATCGAATTGGTTTAAGATCTCTACACTCGCTGGTTTCACCGCTGTCGATGGAGTAGCTTTCTCCATGCTAATTTCCTGACGGCGTTTGGCAGCATAAGCTGGATTCGTCAGGGCAGCTACAGGTATTTTGCTAAAATCAGGATCGCCCAAATGCACAGAGCGATCGGCATAGGCAATTCGCATCGATTCTATCAGCAGATGGAGCGCGTCGGGGCTGTGCCATCCCATTGCGGCGAGATCCGTACTGCCGATCGTATTCAGGATTTGCAGCAGATGTACACCCCCAGAGGAAGGAGGAGCCATCGAGCAGACATTGTACTGGCGGAACTTGCCACAGACAGGATCGCGCCATTTGGGTTGATAGGCTTGAAGATCTGCGCGGGTAATTAAGCCCTGATTTGTCCGCATATCTCGATCGATCTTACTTGCGATCGATCCGGTATAGAAGTCCTGAGGATTCCGCGCCACCGCAATCAGTGTCCGCGCTAGATCTCTTTGGACTAACCGATCTCCTGGCTGGAGCGGTTGCCCATTATTAGTAAAAATTGCCCGCGCCGCCGGATTACTTGCCAGCAGTTTTTGCTTAGATTTAGCTTGCTCCGTATAGAGTTCGCTCACTTTAAACCCATTTCGCGCCAGTCTAATTGCGGGAGCTACAACCGATTTCCAGGGTAACTTCCCATATTTTTTGTGTGCCGCTGCCAGTCCCGCAATCGTCCCTGGCACCCCCGCCGCCAAATGCCCTTCCAAACTCGCATTTGGACGCACCTTTCCTTGAGCATCCAGATACATATTCCGCGATGCTGCTTTAGGTGCCCGTTCTCGAAAATCTAGTGACTCTAACTTATTACCCACCTTCACTAGCATAAAACCACCACCGCCAATCCCCGCTGAAAATGGCTCCACCACAGAAATAGCCAGAGTTGTTGCTACTGCTGCATCGATCGCATTACCGCCCTGCGCCAACATCTCCACCCCCGCTTGCGTCGCCAACGGATGCGCCGATGCCACCATCCCCTTCTGACTCTGCGCCGGACGCGGAAAAGCTGCAAAAACTGGCACAGAACTAGCTAAAATCAAGAACGAGCTAACCGTCACCGTATACCGATAAAAATATCTAAAAATATTCATAATCTTTCTTCTCTGCGCCCTCTGCGCCTCTGCGGTTTAATTCACTCCCAACTCCCAACTCCCAACTCCCAACTAAATCTTATGCCAAAACTAATTGTAGCTACTAGCAACCCTGGGAAGCTGAAAGAAATGCAAGCATACCTCACCGATAGCCTCTGGGAATTAGCTCTTAAACCAGCCGAATTAGATGTTGATGAGACGGGCAATACATTTGCTGCCAATGCTTGTCTCAAGGCATCTGAGGTGGCGATCGCGTTGAATTGCTGGACGATCGCTGATGACTCTGGACTCCAGGTAGATGCCCTCGATGGTGCGCCAGGAATTTATTCCGCACGGTATGCTAATAGCGACAAAGAACGGATCGATCGCATGTTGCGAGAACTCAGCGATTTTCCAGAGCCAGCCCAACGTCAAGCTCAATTTGTCTGTGCGGTGGCTGTCGCCCGTCCAGATGGGACAATTGTCGCCCAAGCTGAGGGGATTTGTCGGGGCGAAATTCTCACTGCTGCGCGGGGTGTGGATGGGTTTGGTTACGATCCAATTTTTTATGTTCCAGCCAAACAACTCGCTTTTGCCGAGATGTCGGTAGAAGTGAAACGCAGTATCAGCCATCGGGGGCTGGCTTTTGTAATTATTCGAGAGAAATTAGCCATGCTCTCCACTGCCGGATAAGTGTTATGTAGGGTATGTCAAAATTAGCCACAATTTGTAATCACCCAGTCTCCCAGTTCCATGAAGCCTAATTCAAAAAAAGCCAGAAATAATTGATGGGATCGGTTACGATCGATGAACCCTCAATTTGGTCTAGTAAAATATGTCTGAAGCTTTAACCCTTACTCCTGTCAACGTTGAATCTGTCCTCGATAGCCTTCGCCCCTATCTGATGGCCGACGGTGGTAACGTAGAATTAGTCGAAATCGATGGTCCGATCGTCAAACTCCGCCTCCAAGGTGCCTGCGGATCTTGCCCCAGTTCGGCAATGACGCTCAAAATGGGCATCGAACGCAAGTTGTGCGACATGATTCCCGAAATCTCTGGTGTCGAGCAAGTATTTTAATTAGTTGATAATTGATAGCTAAATAGTTGGAGATATCCATCATCTAGCTATCAATCGCCTATTCGCAAGTGGTAAGAATAGCGAGGTTTTTAAAAATGAACGGCATTCAAACCCCGTGCTTTGGTTGATATATTGTCTACTCCGAATTTATCCATTCTTTGCCAAATGTTGCTTTGCTTGTTGCCAGAGAGCTTCCAATTCAACGATCGAATAATCACTCAGCGGACGATCTGTATATTGCTCCATCTGCTGAATTCGATCGATAAATCTTTGATTGGTACCGTTCAATCCCCGCTCTGGATCGAGCTTGTACCACCGTGCCAGATTGACAACTGTAAATAATAAGTCCCCCAATTCAGATTCCTGATGGGCGAGATCGGGAGTAGCGAGTGCTTCCTTGAACTCGCCCAATTCTTCCTCAAACTTGTCCCAGACTCCATCCACACTTTCCCACTCAAATCCGACAGATGCCGCCCGTTCAGAGATTTTTGCGGCAGCGGTGAGGGGTGGGAGTTTTTCGGCATAGCTACTTAACTTGTCGCTAAATGTTGCCGTAGGATTGCCTTTCTCGATCGATTTGATCTGCTCCCAATTAGCCTTGACTTCATCTACATTCGCAACTTGGACATCCCCGAATACATGGGGATGACGACGAATCAGCTTCTCACTAATCCCCTGCGCCACATCTTCGAGGGTAAATCCCCCCGCCTCACTCGCTATTTGCGCTTGCAAAACTACCTGCAATAATAAGTCCCCCAACTCTGAGATAATTGCCGCTCGATCGCCACTCCGAATCGCGTGTACCGCCTCATAAGCCTCCTCAACGATATATGGAGTCAAACTCTCCGGTGTCTGCGCCAAATCCCAAGGACAACCCCCATCAGGATTTCTTAATTTGGCAACGACATCGATCAATTCTTGAAGGGCAGTGAGGATTGGTGTCGATTCAGTGTTTATCATAGTTGGCAGCAAATTATTTACTTTAATCGATCGCTCATGTTATATTAAAGGACGTTGCGCGGATATGGCGGAATTGGTAGACGCGCCAGTTTTAGGTACTGGTTTCGCAAGAAGTGAAGGTTCAAGTCCTTTTATCCGCATCTTAATAACGTCAGAGCCAACTGACAGCAGTACAGTTTACTCTTACGTTAACGAACCATTGAGATGATTCTTACATCTAAATCTAGCCCTAAGCGGTATGCTAATGCCACTTAGGGCTATTTTAGTTAACTGTAAGAATGCGACGACGGCAAGGTTGGCGCGGGAGAAGCAAAAGACTGTTGCCACCAGTACGATCGTCCAAAACGACCTTTTATCCTGTTTTTGACCCTAATTATGTCGATCGCGATCGCTGGAGAACGTAGTGGTGTAGGTAAAACTACCGTCACATTAGCAATACTTGCCGCATTAAAGCGCAGAAAACAGACGGTACAATCTTTTAAAGTTGGGCCGGATTATATAGATCCGATGTTTCATACTTACGTCACTGGCAGAGCGTGTCGAAACCTCGATCCGATTTTAACTTCTGATGGCTATGTCCGGCAATGTTTCGATCGACATCGCCAGACAGCAGATTGTGCGCTGATAGAGGGAGTGATGGGGCTATTTGATGGCGCGTCGGGGACGACTGATGCTGGTAGCACGGCACAGGTTGCCAAACTGCTGAACGTGCCTGTGGTGTTAATTCTCAATTGTAGTAGCACATCCAGATCGATCGCTGCAATTGCCCACGGTTATCGGACATTCGATCCCCATGTTCAGATTGCGGGTTTGATTCTCAATCAAGTTGGTAGCGATCGACACCTGGAATTGCTCACTGCTGCCCTCTTGCCGCTCCATCTACCCATCCTCGGCGTACTCAGACGGCGCGATGACCTAAAAATCCCCGATCGGCATTTAGGGTTGATTCCATCGGGAGAATTAACCGATTTGAATGATACACTCGATCGACTTGCAAATGTCGGGGAAACTTGTTTTGACTGGGAACGGCTATTACCATTGCTGAGTTCCAAACCCGTGCTTACCCCCCCTTTACCAGGAGTAGCTCTAACTCTTACCCCCTCCCCTTTCCAAGGGGAGGGTTGGGGTGGGGTAAAGATCTCCGCACCCCCTCCAACTTTCCAAGGGGATGGCTGGGGTGGGGTAAAGATCTCCGCACCCCCTCCAACCTTTCAACGGGAGGGCTGGGGTGAGGTAAAGATCCCCGCATTCCCTCCAAAGATCCGCATCGCAGTAGCCAGAGATGCCGCATTTAACTTCTACTACGCAGACAATCTAGACTTGCTCAGAGAAGCAGGTGCCGAACTAGTTGAGTGGAGTCCACTCGTAGATCTACAGCTACCGCCAGATATCCAAGGCTTGTATTTTGGGGGTGGATTTCCAGAAGTCTTTGCCGAGACACTCGCAGCCAATCAGTCAGCCCGAACATCTGTAGCAGCCGCGATTACAGCCGGAATGCCAACTTATGCTGAATGCGGTGGATTGATGTATTTATGCGATCGAATTATTGATTTTAACGATCGATCTTATCCAATGGTTGGAATTTTTTCTACCACAGCAGTGATGGGGAAAAAGTTAACACTTGGTTATCGACAACTTACTGCTTTACAAGATAGTTTGCTGTTTGATATAGGCGATCGCGTGTGGGGGCACGAATTTCACCGTTCTACTCTTACCGATTTACCATCTCAGCCTTTATATACTCTTGATGGCTACGAATCTAGCTCGATCTTTGTACCTGAAGGCTGGTGCCAGCAGCAGGTTCAGGCTGCGTATACTCATCTGCATTTTGGTGCTAAACCAGATTTGCCAGCACGATTTGTCAACCGTTGCCGCCAGTTTAGCAAGCTATTTATATCCTCAAAATAATTTTGCTAATCGCCCTGAATTTTGAAATTTAGTTATGTATATTGACACACTACATTTTTTTGATGTTAAAATACAAGAGCGTTAATTTTCAGATATCTAACGCACTTTCAGCAAAAATATCTACAATTTAACAAATTTTCATGATTAAAATAATCCAAACGATCGTTCTCACTGCTGTAGTTTTTTCCCCACTGAGCCTGATTAGCCTCGCCACCTCCGCTACAGCTCACCACACATCATCACATGTTTCCAGCGTAGCGGTTGCGGCTACCCAAACTCGCAAGAAAGCAGTCAAAAAGGGCAAAAAGCCAGCAACAACTGGCACCAGTCAGCAAAAAACAACGCCTGACGCAACGACTCAGCCATCAGAAGGAATGCCGTCTAGCGAATCCATGCCAGTTAAGCCCTCTAAGCCAGATGCATCTAATCCTGACAAAATGAAACCTAGCGGTGCCATGACACCAAAACCTAGCAGCAGCGACATGCCTCCTTCAGGTACTAGTACACCTCCTTCAGGTAGTAGTATGCCAAGTACTCCAACCGTTCCTGGTAGCGGTACCCCATCACTACCCAGTACAGTACCGAATGCCAAGTAGGTAACTAGTTAATACTGGAGAGCATAAATCTAAGTATGCAGCTTAGATGTTATCGCTCAAGTAGGGGCAATGTCCTGTCTCTACTTGAGTTGAGCTAAGTTCATCTTTGAATCTTCGTCTAGCTCTCATTTGGACATTAGCTTTTTCCGAGCGAGATCGAAATCGATCCAGTGACAACTAGAATTGCCCCCAATAATCCGAGTGAAGTGATGTGTTCGGGTGCGACTAATCCAGGTGCAAGCCAAGCGGTTACACTCATCGATCCGATCGTAAAAATTGGTGCTAGAGCTAAAATTGCACTGACTCTAGAAGCCTCCCAATGTTGGAGTGATTCGGCAAAAGCTCCATAGGCAATTACAGTATTTAACCCACAAAAAATCAGGGCAATCCACTCGATCGAATTGAGCTGCATTAGGGTTTGAGGTTTAGCCATCAGCCCAAATAATACTCCACAGGCACCATAAATTACCCACATAATATGGGTAGAATCTAGCTTAGTTAATAGCTGTTTTTGGATCAGTGCGTAGACAGCCCAACTAATACCAGCAACAATCAGCATGATGCTACCACTAATATATTTATCACTATCTGCGGCTACCACTTTTAATTGCTCGTAAAAGAAGCCGATAAAGCCAGCAACTAAAACACCGACACCTATCCACTGATAGCGGGTATATCGTTCTTTGAAAATTAGCAATCCGCCGAGACTGAGAAATATACCTGCTAATTGGATTAAGACTTCGGCATGAGAGGGAGAAGTAGCCTTCAAGCCCATCACAAAGAAAATATAATTACCTGTTAAACCCAAGATTGCGATCGCCAATAGATAGGTAGGTACAGATTTTAATTGAGCGAGTTTAGGCAGATTTTTTTGTTTAACTAAATATCCGCCTAATAAAACAAATGCCGTAGCAAACCGAAACCAATTAATTGTATAAGTGTCTAATTTGGTTAAGACAATTGCTAGTGCAACTGGTACTAAGCCCCATAAAACAACAGTAATCAATGATAGTCCCAATCCCAGCCGCCAGTTACCTGTTGTCCGATGAAGTTCCATGAAGTTAGATAGCGTTAATATTTTTTAACCGCAGAGGCGCAAAGGACGCAGAGGAAGGAAAATAGAAATACTTACTTTCACTCTGGCGTTCCAGGACAAACCTAGTTAATGGGTAATAATTTAGAATTAGTTGAAATTGTTCGCGATCGAATCGAGAATTCTACACAACAACAAATCACATTCGCTGAGTACATGGAATTGGTATTGTACCATCCACAGCATGGTTACTATGCCAGTAGTGAGTCACGAATCAGCGAAGGTGGTGATTTTTTGACATCGCCCCATTTAGCCAATGATTTTGGTGAAATGTTGGCGATCCAATTATATCAAATGTGGCAGGTTGTGGGTTCACCGCAGGTGTTTAGTATAGTTGAAATGGGGGCTGGACAGGGATTATTAGCTGCCCAGATTTTAGACTACTCAAGTCGAGTAGATTCAGAATTCTTTCGATCGATCGATTATCTAATTATCGAAATTGCCCCAGCTATGATCTCTGCCCAACAAAGGAGATTAAAAGATCTACCAGTTCGGTGGTGCGATTGGGATGAAATACTCGATCGATCGATCGTCGGTTGCTTTCTATCTAATGAATTAATTGATGCTTTACCAGTTCATCAACTTATAGTTTCTGAGGGTAAACTGCAAGAAGTTTATGTAACTATTAGTAGTGATAATGATAGTAATGTTTTTGCCGAGATAATTAATGATTTGTCCACAGATAGACTGGAACAATACTGGCGATTAAATAATATCAATTTACTCGGTGGCAAATATCCAGAAGATTATCGAACGGAAGTGAATTTAGCTGCCTTAGGATGGCTAGAAAAAGTTTCTAAAAAGTTGCAGCGCGGATATATTATCTCGATCGATTATGGCTATACAGCCGATCGATATTACAATCCGATCCGCGCTCAGGGTACCTTACAATGCTATTACCAACATGCCTATCACAACGATCCCTATATCAATATTGGTAATCAGGATCTCACCGCACATGTTGATTTTACCGCAGTTCAAAATCAAGGTGAGTTATTAGGCTTGCAGACAGTTGGATTTACTCAACAGGGTATGTTCCTGATGGCATTGGGTTTGGGTGAAAGAATTGCGTCAATTTCGACTAGCAATGGCGATCTCCAATCATTACTCCGCCGCCGTCAAAACTTACACCAATTAATCGATCCAATGGGTTTGGGCAAGTTTGGTGTGCTGATTCAAAGTCAGGGGTTAACACCTGAAGAACAAAGAATAGTATTGACAGGTTTGTCGATTTCTTAACTCATCCTAAAGCCCAAAGCCTAATCACGATGGAGAGCTATAAGTTCACCTATTCAGTCTATCAACGCCCATTTCGACAACCACTAAAAACTAGTCATGGCGTGTGGGAAATTAGACAGGGAATTATTATTCAACTTACCGATACTTTAGGCAGATCTCACCAGGGAGAAATTGCCCCAATCTCGTGGTTTGGTTCAGAATCGATCGAACAGGCAATATTATGGTGTCAGCAGATTGGCGATAATATTACCACTGCTCAAATTTATCAAATTCCCGATATTTTACCTGCTTGTCAGTTTGGATTTGGGAGTGCTTTACTAGCATTTAATCCTGCCTCATCTGCCACAGCATCAACGCCAGATCTCAGTGCCTTATTGCCTTCAGGTGCTGCTGCAATTGCCAGAATACCAGCCTTATCTGCACGGGGATACTCTACCTTCAAATGGAAGATTGGAGTACTGCCAATTGCTGAGGAGGTGGCAATCTGGAGACAACTGATGATGGTGCCTAGAGTTGCGAAACTTCGGCTGGATGCTAATGGGGGGCTGACTTATGCTGAAGCCCAACAGTGGTTGGAGATTTGTAGTCAGGAACCGCGCATCGAGTTTATCGAGCAACCTTTGGGAATAGATTCGATCGAGCAGATGCAAGAATTAGCCCAGATATATGATACGCCAATTGCGATCGATGAATCTGTTGCTACATTTACGCTGATTCAAGCCGCCTATGCCCAAGGCTGGCGGGGAATCTACGTTGTCAAACCTGGCATCGCTGGGTTGCCGTGGCGATTGGCTGAGTTTATCACTCAGCATCGACTTGACGTGGTTTTCTCATCAGTGATGGAAACTACTGTGGGGAGAGAGGCAGCTTTTCGGTTAGCTTCAGAATTGAAGCTAACTCGCAGCATGGGTTTTGGTGTCGATGAGTGGTTTGCAGACTCAGATCTTGCAGCAGTAGATCAAGACTAGTAACAGCAGAGATTTTCGGGTACCCTAGATCTACAGTTAGCACTAACATTTTCAAATTGGGTGCAAGATGTGAATCAATCCAATCTGAAATTAAATGGTAGCCGTACATAGACACCATGTGGATCGTTGAAGCTTTTGAGAATACTTAATTCAGATTTGACTTTAAGCAATTCAGTCGTTAAAGGATCTTGACTTTGGAGAGCGCGAATATCTTTGGTATTGCCAAATTTTTTAATAAATTTCTCTTCCCAACCTTCAACTACTGGATATTCTTCAAGTTCCCAATCATCACCTAGTTTAGCAACTTGAGCGGCATAGACGATCGCGTCATTTAAGCCACCGATATCATCTACTAAGCCAATCTTTTTCGCATCAACACCAGACCAAACTCGTCCCTGAGCAATCTCAGCAACTTTATCTTTTGGTAACTTCCGAGATTCAGATACTTTGTTGAGGAAGTCGTCGTAGATATCATTTACCATCTGTTGAGAGATCGCTAATTCCTGGGGCGTGCGTGGACGAGCAATCGTCGTGCTATCTGCTAACTTAGATGTTTTAATTACGTCCCAGGTAATCCCATTACTGTTAGCTAATTTTTGATAATTAAAGCTTACGCCAATGACACCGATCGATCCGGTAATTGTATTTGATTCAGCAAATATTTTATTAGAGTAAGTAGAGATCCAATAGCCGCCAGATGCAGCTACATCCCCCATCGAAACTACTACGGGCTTCTCTTTTTGGAGGAGTCGAACTTCCCGTTGGATAATGTCTGAAGCTAAGGCACTACCGCCAGGACTATTTACTCGTAGCACTACTGCCTTAACGTCTTTATCCAATCGGAGTTCACGGATCTGACGGGCTAAACTATCGCCACCGATTTGACCTGTACCACCTTCGCCATTGACGATATTTCCTTGAGCATATAGGGTAGCAATTTTCCGACTAGAAGTTTTATTAGTTTTATTTACTACTTGAGCATAGTCATCAATACTAATCTTTCGATAGGTCGCATTGTCTTCATCATCTGCCCCACTAATCTTCTTAAGTTCGACTAAAATCTCGTCAGAATATGCAGTGCGATCGACTAATTTATTCTTGATCGATTGAGTCGCCGTTAATACCCCACGCTCATCAGCAATTTTTTGAATTGTATCTGGTGTTAATTGCCGACTAGTGCCGATCGACACCTTAAAGTCTCCCCATAGATTATTTAATAATTGTTGCGTTTCCTGACGAGCTGCGGGACTAAATTTAGCCAAAGACCAAGTTTCGCCAAATGATTTATATTTACCTACCCTGACAACTTCTACACCGACACCATATTTATCAAAAGCATTTTTAAAAAACATTGTCTCCGATCGAAAGCCATTAATATCAATCGAACCCATTGGATTGATAAAACTTTGATTGGCAACTGATGATAGATAAAAATCGCGTTTGTCCATATCGATATTGTAGGCAATAATCTGTTTGCCACTCGCCCGAAATCGCTCCAATGCTGTCCGCACTTCCTTCAGCGTCGCGAAACCAGTACTATTAGCTTGCTTCCCACGCCCCCCATCTAAATAAATCGCGAGGATGCGTTTGTCTTTGGCTGCAAAATCGATCGCATTTAGCACAGACTTTAATTCAGTTACATGGGTAGCCTCGCCAGCAATTACCTCTTGTAACGTTTTACCAGGATTGAGATCGACAATCGATTGGGACAGATCGATCGTCAAAATTGATTTTTCAGGTACAGTAGCTGACTCCTTTGCAGTAGTTACAGTATTAACGACTGCAACGATAATTGCTGTAAATAAAGTTAGGGAAATTGCCGAGAATAATGTCAAGCCGAGGAGGCTACCTACGGTACTAGCCAAAGCTTGTTTGAGAAATTGACGCATAAGGAAAGTGTGGGAGATGGGGAGACTGGGAGATGGGGAGACTGGGAGACTGGGGGCAAGAAACAATGTCCTAACTTGCGCCGCGTAGCTATCATTATTCCCAAATCGTGGTCTTCCTAACACGGCTGCTCGTAAAGAATAGTGGAAGATTTAATTAAAATTTTAACGGGTGGAGGCAATTTGCTTGTTTCAAGGCGAGTAAATCGATATTCCCCGTACAAAATAGCACCGTCTGGATTTCAGCCATTAAAATTTGGACTAGCTCGGTGACGGCGGCTGTCGAAGTATCCGCCGCCTGTAAAAATGGTAATGCCAATCCAGCGACATCGGCACCTAGAGCGATCGCTTTAGCGATATCCAGCCCATTTCGCACTCCCCCAGAAGCAATCAATGGCAGAGTCGGTGCGATCTGCCGAATCGTCGTGATACATTCAGTTGTCGGAATGCCCCAATCGCCAAAAGTCTGTCCGAGTCTGCGTTGCAGAGCTGTCTGTGCGCGTTCACTTTCTACCTTCGCCCAGGAAGTGCCTCCTGCCCCCGCGACATCGATCCCACTGACTCCCGCCGCAATTAATTGTTGCGCCGTACTTGCCGAAATCCCATTTCCCACCTCCTTGATAATTACGGGCACAGATAGCTGCTGACAGACGGTAGCGATCCGATCGAGCAATCCCTTGAAATTGGTGTCGCCGTGGGGTTGGATGCACTCCTGGAGGGGATTGAGATGCAAAATCAGGGCATCTGCTTCGAGCAATTCTACCGCCCGCAGACATTCGGCAATCCCATAGCGATAATTGAGCTGTACCGCGCCAATATTTGCCAGTAATAAGATGTCTGGGGCAATCTTCCGCACCTGAAAAGTATCTGCGACATCTGGTTTTTCGATCGCCACGCGCTGAGAACCCACGCCCATAGCCAGTTTATATTCCTGTGCCGCCTCTGCCAAGCGGTAATTGATCTCCTTTGCCTGCTGTGTCCCCCCCGTCATCGAAGAAATCAAAATCGGCGCGCCAAGATGTTTACCGAGTAAATTGGTAGTAAGATCGATATCTCGATAATCTAGCTCTGGCAGACAATTGTGGGTAAACTGATACCTGTCAAATCCACTCCCCTGAGCCTTGAACTGAACATCTGATTCCAAGCAGATCCGAATATGCTCCGCTTTACGCTCAACTGTAGACATAGGCTTTAGGTTTTGGGCTTTAGGCTTTATTAAAACACCATTCACCATTCACTATCCACCATTCACTACTCACTATAGGTTTTAGGCTTTAGGTTTTGGACTTTAGGCTTTATTAAAACACCATTCACCATTCACCATCCACCGTCCACCAATGTTAGAACCGCCTGTAAATAGTATCAAACTGTCACAAACAGCCAAAGACCAGCTCACGAAATTGAAACGATCGACTAAAATCGAACAGTGGAATATTCTCTGTCGCTGGGCATTTTTTCGCTCGCTAGCAGAAGCAGCACCCCCTTCCATCATCCCGATTCCCGCTGACAGCAATCTCGAACTGACGTGGAAAGTATTTGGGGGTGAGCTAGCAGATATCTCAGTCCTCGCACTCAAACAACGGTGTTATCAAGATGGCTTAGAAATTACGCCAGAAATCTTGTCTCAGCAATTTCGGCTCCATCTACATCGGGGCATCGGTTATCTAGCTGGGGATAGTAATTTGCGAAAAATTGAGGATTTAGTCGGGCTGGCGAAGATTTGCTAACAAATAGAGCCTACTGATTTCTCAGTAGGCTCTATTTGGTCGTATTCGATATGGAAGGTACAGGACTCGAACCTGTGACAGCCTGC
>JANXVE010000028.1 GCA_025351825.1 Chamaesiphon sp. 341R_metabat_111
ACAGCAATTCTAAATTTGGGCAATTCAGGATGAGTTGGCAGTTGTGAGGGGTTCAAACTCATCAAGCATAAAAGAAAATAGATGCTGCCAGCTATCAAAGACAAAATAGGTAGTCAAAGTTCGCAGATCGTGGAAAAAGCGTTTACGAGTGACTAACTGCTGACGAACCTGTTGGTAATTAACATCAACCAGATGCAAAACAGTATGAAATAAAAAAGAGAGCAAATTTAAAGTGACTAGAAATGAAGCAAGATATTTACTTCCATGTCCAAAGTTATGCTCTAAGTGATAGCCTTTGGTCTTGAGAATATTATGGTTCTCATTTTCGGTCTTCCACCGCGCACGACCAGCGCAAGCCAATTCCACAATATTTTTAGAATTAATAGCATGGTCTGTAATCCAATTGTTCTGAAACAGAACTTCAGAATCTGATTGACGGGTAATAGTTAGTTCCAACCAATTAGTTTCTAAGGCTGGTTGGGCATCACGCAGCGGAATTCGGTTTACCCATCGATAATTATACAAATGCCAATCGCGCCCATGACGATGACGTTCTTGCCAAAACTTAACTTCCCCATTAGCGGCTAGATAATCGATCCACTCATACAAGGTTTCATGGGACTGCGGCAAACACACGAACAGGTAGTGAAACCTCTGTTGAATCGCCACTTCACACATTGGCTGCCGACTATAGAGATCGTCACCTAATAATGTCACCCCACCTGGGGTAAAGATGTTTGCATGTCTTTGAATCCAGCGTTTGGCGGCTGCCGTTTCACAGTCTTGCTTCTGGTGTCCATCTTGCGGTGTAATGAACTCTGGATCGAGACTGATTACTTGCTCCATGTTTGGCGAGACAATTACAGGTAAGATTGCTGTATGAAAGTAAGTCACTGTCCCATTTTTATGGGTACGATGAGAACACTGTTCACAATTAATACATTTTGATGAAAAGTACTCCGTGCCATCAAGCGGGACTAATAATTGTCCTCCCAACACTTCAAATTGGGTGAGAATTCCTTGGCTGTTGAGCAGGTGATAAATTTTGATAAACACCTCGAACAACACACTGGGACTGATTAGATCTAAAATATTCCGAATCTGGGCATCTGTCGGGATCTTAACTACTCCAAACAACGTTTGAGTATTATCCCGCCCTTTGCGACTGTTCAATTGTCTTTGATACTCTAGGAATGACTCGCATTGCAGAAAAAATATCCCAAACGCACCCAATACCGCATCAAATATGCTGTACTTAGTGTTGGGACTCGGTTTTCGATGGTCTTTGATTTTTGGGCTGATTGCCTGTAAATATCCTAACAGGGTGTTAATGCCTAGCAATTCTCTCATTAGTTAGTCCCAACTCCTCCGTCCCACACATTATCCCTAAATTTTCTCCCCGATCTCTGAACTGCTTGTCAATTCGTAAATTTAGAATTGCTGTCAATCGTCGCCAGTGGTTGACAACTTCGCAGTTCGTCGATTTAATTGGCGCGACTAATCTCATTCCAGGGCCAAATTCCACTGAAATGGCCATTCATATCGGTTATGTCTACGCTGGCTGGTTGGGGCTAATCGTCGCAGGTGTCAGCTTTATTTTACCTGCGGTACTAATCACGGTGGGATTAGCTTGGGGCTATGTTAAATTTGGAACGATGCCGCAAATTGCCTTTTTGCTGTATGGGATCGAGCCTGCGGTGTTGGGGGTGATTGTCGATGCGCTGTGGCGACTGGGTAAAAAAGCGATCCAAACTGGTCAGCTATTGACGATCGCGATCGCGGTAATATTGTTAGTCTGGTTTGCCCATGTGAATGAAATCATCGCATTGTTAGCAGGTGGAATTGGGGGGGCAATTTGGCTACAGTCTTCACCGCGAAATAAACCGGACGAATCGGCTAATTTATTCCTCGCTGCAATCACAACCGGAATCACCCTCAAGGCTTCAGCTACCGCAATTGGACTGGTGAAAACCATCCCATCCCTCTGGCAATTGGGTTACTCTTTTCTCAAAATCGGTGGCACTTTATTTGGTGGTGGCTATGTTTTACTGTCACTGGTGCAAAGCGAATTCGTCGATGGCTATGGTTGGTTAACTCAGCAGCAATTGTTAGATGCTATCTCGATCGGTCAATTCACGCCAGGGCCAATTTTGGCAACTGCAACTTTTATCGGCTATGTTATTGCTGGCATCCCTGGATCGATCGTTGCGACGATTGCGATTTTTCTGCCTTCCTTCATCTTCGTCGCCATCACAAATCCCCTAATTCCACACCTGCGTAAATCCAAGTGGTTAGCCGCATTTCTCGACGCAGTGAATGCTAGTGCATTTGGATTGACGATCGTTGTGACTATTCAGCTAGCAGTCGCTACTCTCGGTATTCCGCCTCAATTAGATTGGCTGGCGGTGTCGATCGCGATCGGTAGTGCTATTCTATGCATTAGATTTCAAGTCAATTCAGCTTGGCTAATCTTCGGCGGAGCCATAATCGGTCAGATTGCCCATTCCCTAAGCTAATCGACTGCTGCTGGGGTTAACTGATTTTTCCCAGATAGCGTTGAAGATAGGGTGAAAACACCTCATAAATCAGCGTTAACGGCTCACCTCGATGCCAGAATACATAGTGACGACCCCAAAATGGCCCCGTCTCACCAAACGCCTCAGTGAGTACTGGTGATTTGCCATAATATATCCCCTGGACATCCCGATACAGCTCAGTCCGTAGCTTCGCCAAACTCGCCCAAATTGGCAAGGATTTGTTCTCCAGGTACTCATCTACATGCCGCGCCTCCCACCAGGATGTCGCGTAAGCCAATCTTTGACCCGAAGCTGTTCGTAACCACACCTGACGGCGCACTCTCGGCCCTGGGACTACCTGGAGCGAGCTGGGAGCATTATCATTATCCATCCCGATCGAGGACATATCGATCACATCTACCTCGGTTGGCTCCCCCGTCAGCAGTTGCAAATGTCGCGTCGGCGAACCATCACCGAGTAGTAATATCTGCCATGCAGGTGGTAACTGCTGATGCGGTAAGCCAGTTTGAACTAGATCTGCTCCCCCTTGCCAGATCGGTTCGAGGGCATTCCAGCCAGTCGGGGGTGAAGTTGTAGATGGGGCGGTTGGATCGATCGTCAAAGTACTTAATAAATCTTAATGTAGCTATCTACTATCATAGATCGATTTACTTCCAGGCATCGATCGTACTCGGAGATGTGGGTTACTATCGATCGAAATCGACCCTTCTGGTAACATGTAATCACGACAACGATCGAACTAAGCTTAAACCCCTATTTCTACCGACACCCATGCTGAAATTATCTACCATAATTACGATTTCGATCGGATCATTATTAGCTATTGCTAGCATCAGCGATGCAAGATCGATTTCCACCAAGAAAGGTAACATCAATACCAGCGGACAGACATCGGCGCGTCAAGCGTCCAGTCAACCAAAATCATACTCACTCGCCAAACAGTCTAAAGTTTCCAGCCGTAATCTGTCAGCATCAGATCTCCAAAGTATTCAGCAATTGCTGTCAGCACGTTATGCCAGCAAGAATCAAGTATTAGAGAATGCCTCAAGCACATCACGACGATTTTACGAAGTCAAAAGCTTGAAACTGATCTCTTTTTCAGATACAAAAGCCCAGATTGAAGTCGAAGAAAATATCAGAGGCTATGATTTTCGCAATCCTGGTTATGTAAGCCATCAAAAATCAGATCTTTTTGAAAGTCCAGACAGTAAATCAACAACAAATATTTTCAATATCAGCCTTGAGAAATCAGCGGGAAAGTGGAAAATGAATACTCGCTCAAAATAATTGTGTAAGTAAGGAAGGTCTGTAGGTTGGGTTGAAGAATGAAACCCAACATCTACACAACCGATCCATAAATGTGTTGGGTTTTCTCCTATGAGAGACGCTATGCGAACGAGGTTTGACCCAACTTACAGATCTATTAAATCAAAAAAGTCCGATCGAATTCAATCGGACTTTTTTGCGATAATGATCCTAAAAACTAGGGAAGGGATGGAGTAACGAGAGTTGGTGCAACCATCGGTACTTCTGATGCCGCAGGTTTGTCACCGATTTTACGAGCAACTTCAACGCCGACTTCTTCGAGGACAACAGTTGGTGATAGGCTATTTTGACCTTCTACTCGTTTGATCAAAACTTTACCATCAGCAACACGTTCGCCGACTTCAATATAGCGGCTAAAAGATTCGTTTGGTAGTTTGACAATCACCTGAGTTCTACCTGCGACTTCAATCACTCCAGATATTTCTACAGCCATTGCTTGTAATGGTTTTTCAGCAACTTTTTCTGCTTTAGCGGCAATTTGAGTTTTGCTTGGTAGGTTATTTGAGACTGGTTTGATGGCAATAATTCTATTATTAGTGACAACTTTGGAAGTTGGCTTCGCTTTAGCAATTACAGGTTCTTTAAGTGCGACAGTAATTTTAGGCAAGGCTCTATTGACCCCAGTTCTGGGAATTGCAGAAATCGCTACTGTCTGACTTTTGCCATTACTAGCGATCTTTTGGTTGCTAGCAACTTTGGTAGTTTTAGTTGGACTCGTGGCAATTTTGATGGTTGGTAATACTGATGGTTTAGAAACCGCAGTATTATTCGTTGCAACCTTTGCTGATGGCTGTTGAGGAGTAGCTGCTTGCACCAGCGGATCGATCCGTTCGATTACTTCAATCGGCTGCAATGCCAGCATCCCAAACGGATCGGGGCGACCTTTGGCAACAGTTTTTGCCCAGCTTTCGCCATCGGTACCTGGAATCAATCCGGCGGCAACATCCACCGAGACAGGTTTAATGGCTACGGCAGATTTAGCTGGATCTCCAGGTTTGGCTGCGGTGGCGGCTGGAGTCGTCTTGGTTGCTGGAACCGCAGCGGTGGCAACTGGCTTGGGCGCGGCAGGTGCCGTAGCAGCGGGGGCAACAGCAGCGGGACTAGCTGCTGGAGCAGGTGGCTTACTATCGCCACCACAGCTAGTGGTGAGGACTGATAAACTGCTAATTGCGCCCAGATAAAACCAATATTTATTCATTATTTTCTATACCTCGTTTCCCTGAATATCTATAGACATATAAATTCGATTACAGTCGGAATGATTAGACGTTTACTCTTGGTTATCGAACGGCTTGCCGTCTGCGCCAGCAATCGAGACAATAATCCGTCTATTTCTATAATTCCCAAATTCAGAGCGATAATATCGATCGAAAACAATTTATCTGAACTACTTATTTTCTAGACCTAAGCGTCATTATTTACCAGCATTAATTTGAGCACGCTAAGTCCTTTTTTGACATGGCGAGACACTGTAATTACGCTGATATCCATCTTTTCGGCAACTTGCTTCTGAGTCAGATCGTGCAGGAAGACAAACTCCAAAATTTGGCGGGTGTGCTGTTCGAGGGTAATCAGACTCTGCTGAATCCGCAGGCGATCTTCTTGGTAGAGCTGAAAACTTTGGTAGTGTCGATCGGGTAATAAATCTGCTAAATTATTGGCATCTTCATCAGTACCCATTGGCGAATCTAGACTCATCGGCTGGCGGTTTTGGTACGCCATTTTGATTTCCTGCCATTCCATTACCGAGATGTCCAAGGCAGCAGCGATTTCCGCCTCTGTGGGCGGACGTTGATTCTTGGATTGCAATTCCTTGGTGATAGTGCCTGCTTGTTGCACGAGGGCAAACCAGCGACGGGGCATTTTCAATACAGAGGTTTTGTCGCGGAGATAGTGTTGAATCTCGCCTCTAATGTAGGGAATCGCAAAGGTACTGAGGGCGTATCCTTTCTCAATTTCAAATTTATCGATCGCATTTAGCAGTCCAATACTACCAACTTGGAGCAGATCGTCATAGGTTTCTTGACACTGACTCGTCCAATAGTGTGCTTCCTTCCGCACTAATCCCAAGTTTAATTCCACAAGCTGGTTTCGCAGCCTTGATTTGCCAGTCTGTTGATATTCTCGCAGTAGTTGTAAACTGTGGTGCTTGAGGTCGCATTCTAAAACGGTAGTCATTTCACTTTTCTAATTAAGAGTCGATCTTAGATTGGAGCAAATGTAGCAGAGCTTGATTTTTTAATTAATTGACATAAGCATTTATCAATCTGTGACTCATCGAGTTTAATCTCCGATCCTCCCAAACTCCATCAGTGGGATTACTAGTCATCAGTAGTCAATAAGAATTTAGTCTTTTAATCTCAGTGATTTCACTGAACTTTGATGTGCCCTTTCGCTCAATTCTGACTTAGCTCTATTCTCAACTCTTCTTAAGAAATTGTTTGTGATAACACGACTAGGTTTGAAGTGATAAGTGTCGCAGTTATTCCCTTGGCAGCAAAAGTAGGGGCAATTCATGAATTGCCCCTACTTTTGTTTTGCTCACATCTTGCACCAATGTATAGATACTATTACGGCTAGATCTCGTGGGTACCCACAAGGGCACCCCTACAGACAACTTGTAGGGGTGCCCTTAATGGGTACCCAAAGATCCATGCTCATCACTAATATATCTACGCTGGTGTAGGATCTGAAACTAGCTATTCTTCGGTTTCGGTGCCATCATCATCGCTCTCTTCTTCCTCAGCCTGCTTGAGCGTATTTGCTGAGACTGGCGTGCCAGCACTGAGCTTCTCTAGCACCTGCTTTCTGACTTTTTCGACAAACTCTGGCTTCTCTTCTAGGTACTTGACGGTATTGTCCCGTCCTTGAGCGATATTGTCGCCTTCATAGCTGTACCAAGCACCACGGCGAGTGATGATTCCAGTCTCGTCGGCTAGATCTACCAGACAGCCGACGGTAGAAATTCCTTTACCGAAAATGATGTCAAACTCAGCAATGCGGAACGGTGGAGCGACTTTGTTTTTAGCAACCTTTACTTTGACGCGATTACCGTATTCACCATCATTTGCGCGTTTGAGAGTCTGAATCCGGCGAATGTCCAATCGGACGGATGCGTAAAATTTGAGGGCGGTACCACCAGTCGTTGTTTCGGGGCTACCGTAGACAACACCGATTTTTTGACGGAGTTGGTTGATGAAAATTACGGTACAACCAGATTTGGCAATGCTGCCAGTGATTTTTCGCAAAGCTTGGCTCATCAGTCTGGCTTGCAAGCCCATGTGTGAGTCGCCCATATCACCTTCGATTTCGGCACGAGGCACCAATGCAGCCACAGAGTCAATCACGACGATATCGACAGCCGCCGAGCGGACTAATTGATCGACGATTTCTAGAGCTGCTTCACCAGAGTCTGGCTGGGAAACGAGCAGGTTGTTGATATCTACGCCTAAAGCAGCAGAATAAGTCGGATCTAGCGCATGTTCGGCATCAACGAAAGCAGCTACTCCACCCGCTTTTTGAATTTCGGAGATTGCATGAAGCGCGAGGGTGGTTTTACCCGAACTTTCTGGACCATAAATTTCAATGACTCTGCCTTTGGGTAAACCGCCACCCAGGGCAATATCCAGGGTCATTGCACCGCTCGAAATGGTTTCTACCCGCATTCGAGTAGCATCACCAAGACGCATGATTGCCCCTTTGCCAAAAGATTTCTCGATCTGACTGAGCACTAGGTTGAGGGCTTTCTGTCTGTCTGGGCTATTTGTGATTTGGGTTGCCATTAATGCCTCTATAAAACAGGGGAGAATGAAGTTAGCTTGCTTTAGTTTAACTGGCAAAAGCTTGGTGCATAGGTACTATTGTAACCTCGATCGACTCCAAAAGTCAAAGCCCGATCGGTCCTCATCTCTAAAGGATACCCACACTCATCCATTCGCGATCGATTATGTCAATTATGATTTTTTTTGTTAAGAATTGTAAAAAACAACTAAAATAGTGATAAGAGCACAAAAATATCAATCCGATCCCAGTCCCCCGTCTCCCAGTCCCCCAGTCGCCCCGTCTCCCAGTCCCCCAGTCGCCCCATCCCCCACTCCCCCGCACCATGCCCCAACCATCCGAACAAGAACTACTCCAAACTATCCTCCAGCCCTTACTGGTGGACTTTGACTACTGGTTTAGTCAATCCAAAGAGCTACTCGAAAAAGAACGAATTGAGTTCCTGAGTCCAGTCGAGCAGTCCCAATTGCTCGATCGAGTTACCCATGCCCAGCAAGAGGTAAGTATTGCTAAACTATTGTTCAATGCCGTTGGTGGTCAAGCGGGGATCGAGCCGAGTCAAATGGTTGCTTGGCACAAAATCGTCACCGACTGTTGGCACGTATCCATGCAGTTAAGACAGTCGAAACAGACTAAACTAGAAGAATAACGATCGACCCGATTGCCGAAATTTCTCATAAAAGCGACATCTAAAGATCTGTGACTAACATGGCTAGATCGACATCCCAGCTACCGTACAGTTTCTAACCACCACTTCCATCCCCAGCTCACTGTGTAGGACAATCACATGTTACAAATAGTCTACTTAATTGCTTTCACCATTTTGGCATTTCTTGCGATCGGCAATCTGATTCGGAGTTTGATTGGGTTTAGCACCGATGCCTCACAACCACGGGGAATAACCAATCGAAATTTTCAGGGTTATAACTACCGGACAGGTGTGGTACCGCATCCCGAGCTGCTAGACGAGATGGGCAATGTCACCAGTGAACCGCTATTAATTATGAAGTCAATCAGTATCGAGGATGCTCGCGCGAGACTCGATGCACTGTATCATGACGATCTGCCCCGTTCCACCGAAGATTAACTATTGGGTTGAGGGAAGAAGGTGGATATTGATTTAGATGTGTAGCACTGTGCGAAGAATAGCTTATTTTCTGGTATTGACGATCGCAGTCAGTCTAGTATCTTGTCGAAATCCCGATGTTCCCTTGGGTGGGGAAGTCAAAGGTAATATCAATCTGCTGATGGGGAATCCGTCTCAAGCCACTAGTTCCCCTGGCAATGCTGAAAATTACTTGATCGCGCGTCCACAGTACGCACTCTCTTACTCCAAAAATAAAGGCATCCCCAATTGGGTGTCGTGGGAACTCAACTCTACCTGGCTGGGCAATGCTCGTCGGACAGGTAAGTTTGCCCCAGACCAAGAGCTACCTGCAAACTGGGAACAGATTAAGCCCAGCGACTATACAGGCAGCGGATTCGATCGTGGTCACATGACAAACTCCGAGGATCGGAGTAGATCTCCAGAAGATAATGCCCAAACCTTCTTGATGACAAATATCCTGCCCCAGTCACCTGATAATAATCAAGGGCCGTGGGTGCAGTTAGAAAATTACTCTCGTCAATTAGTTAGATCTGGCAAAGAGTTATTTATAGTTTCCGGTGGACACGGCCAAGGTGGTATCGGTAAGAATGGGCTAAAAGCAACTGTAGGTCAGGGTAAAGTCCTTGTACCTGCCGTGACATGGAAAGTAATTTTGGTACTGGATACGCCCAATTCTGGCGTGGCTGGAGTGAATAAGAATACTCGCACCATTGCGGTGATTATGCCAAACAAGCAGGGCATTAAAAATGATCCCTGGCAGCAATATCAAACTTCGGTGCAAGAAGTCGAGAAGCTGACTGGATACAAGTTTTTTACTAGTGTACCGGAGGAGATTCGATCGACGATCGGTGCTAAAGTCGATGTGGTAGCTCCGAGAGAAAAGCCGAAATTGCGTTCGAGAGATTAAGAGTTGGGAGTTGGGAGTTGGGAGTTGGGAGTAAATATCTAATAAACCTCTTGCATGAATCCTAAATTCCCGATCCTTGTTTCATAAACTAGCAGCTTTCTATTCACTACCCACTCTTAGCACCATAATCTAGTATTCGCCCAAGATGTCTAATGTAGGATATTTGCTTCGATCGAGTACTATTGTGATAAATCGGTAAACAGATCGGTAAAGTGGCGAATCTTGTTTTCGATTTCTGCCCACTCTTCTTCTGGCTGGGAACCGCGTACAATCCCAGCACCTGCGAATAATAATAGTCGATCGCGATCGACCAAGCCCGATCGAATAGCCACAGCAAACTCGGCATCATCATAACCCACCCAGCCCACCGGAGCCGCGTACCAGCCCCGTTCAAAGGGTTCTAGCTCTTGGATCAGTTTGAGAGCTTGAGGGCGAGGAAAGCCGCCGACAGCGGGTGTGGGATGGAGTTTGGGCAAGATATCTGCATCGGTGAGATCGGCGGCTAGAGTACCATGACACTGAGTGTATAAGTGTTGGACTTTGTTGAGCTTGAGGATCGTTAATTCTCGTTGGTGGAAAGCCTGCTCCTTTGGAAACTCGATCGTCGCTGAGTCGCAGATCTCGGCTAAGATTGCGTGGAGGTTTTTGACGACTAGTTGATGTTCGTGCAGATCTTTGGGCGAATTGCGGAGATCTTCGCTCAATTCGAGATCGAGCTGGGAGGATGCACCTCGCTGACGAGTTCCGGCAATTGCTTCAGTTTGCAAAAATCGATTCTGGCGATAATAAAGGCGTTCGGGTGAGGTGCCAATAAAGGCAGTGGTGGGATTAATTTGGAAGCAAAAATGATAGCTATGGGCATTATTTGGCTGTAGAAATTGCAGCAATAATTGGGGTTGAATATTTTGTGCAAAGGTGAGGATCGATCGTCTAGCGAGAACAATCTTTTCCAGATCTAAATCTATGAATTGAGCCAACGCAGCTTCAATGTTATCTTCCCACTCAATCCGATTCGGTGTGTCAATTCTGCTGATTTGGCATGGCAGACTCGTAGGCGTTTCTACTAAACTAAAGTCTATTTGAGCTAGTTCATATAAGATGAAATCAGATTTTTCTGAACTAAAATCGCAGTTGAAATTACAAGCAAAAAAAGTATTTATCCCGTCTGTACAAATCTCAAACTTCGGAACAATAAACCGATAATTTCCAAATAACTCCCAATCGGGATCGATCGATAGATCCTGACGAAAGCCAATCCCACCATAGTATCGAACCTTGGGAAAGAGCGATGATAAACGCTGTCTGAGTCGATCGAAAATAGTTGAGTAATCGATCGACTTATCCCCAGCGATCGAATCTAAAACACCAATACCAGCCATTGTAAAATGACCCTGCCGATCGGACCAATAAGTTTTGATATCCGATTTCTGCTGTCCCAGCCACTGCAATGGATCTAATGTCGGAATTGGGACTTCGATCCGCACAATTTTATCCTGCATTGATAACTGCAGCGAAATTAGATCGTACTTAAAAAAGTTTTGAATCTGGGTGGCTAGATGCAGATAGAGATTCATGATCGACGATCGACTTTAAATTTATAAATTATCCTCCCGCTCGATAATAGGAGTAGATAGCACACTAGCCACGGATGAATCGATCGTCGGATCGACAACGGACTCGACAATCGGCGATAAGTTCTGACTCAAAGCCGCTACTGCTAGATTACCAGGATTGACGATCCCACCCGAAACCACTACCTTAAAAGCATCCTCGATCGACATTGCCAAGTCCAGCACATCCCGTTCTGCTACCACCGCATACCAACCAGTAGTCGGATTGGGCGTAGTCGGAATAAACAGATTTAACATTCCCTGGGGCATTTTTGACTGAATCTCACTATCCGTCGTCCCCGTCACAAAAGCAAGTGCCCAGATTCCCTGGCGCGGATATTCTACTAGTACTACCCGTCGAAACTTATTACCAGAATCCTTGAGTACAGTCTCTAACAACTGCTTGAGTGTCTTGTAGACTGCACCTGCGAGGGGAATTGCCTGAAGCAACTGTTCGCTCACGTCCAGCAGCCACTTACCTGCAATATTTCGCACCATCAATCCAATCAGTAGGATCGCCATCAATGGCACTGTCAGTCCTACCAACAGATTCAACACATAAACCAGAATCGGGTGCAACCCATCAAATGGATTGATTTGCTTGGGAATGGTAGTCAAAAAATTGACAACCCATGTCGCTACATTAATCGACAGCCAGATCGTTGTAGCGAGTGGAATCACTACCAGCAACCCAGCAATTAGATCGTTTTTTAAGTCTTGCTTGAAATGTTGGAACACAAATCCTCGACTTTTAAAGGTAGCTATTCATACTATACAAAGGTTTTAGATGGGTGTGGGGTACGGGGGTACGGGGGCATGGGGGTACGGGGGTACGGGAGAAATATTGAGAATGTGTCTTTGCTCCCAAGCTCCCATGCCCCGAAGCTCCCGTACTCCCATGCCCCCATGCTCCCGTACTCCCATGCCCCCAAGCTCCTAAAGCACCCGTTTCAACCCCGTCCAGCCGATCGTAATGTAGGCAATCGCCAACAAGAAGCTGGCTAAACTGGTTCGGACACCAGTTTTCAACATCCGCTCGTTAGCTTGAGTTTCAACTTTTTCCTTTTGTTTTTGCAACTGTTGGAGATTTTGCTCTGACTCAGCCGCAAACTTCTTGGGGTCATTAATGAGTAGTTCTAGTTTAGACTTGGTGATCTGGAGATTGGTGAGCCGTTCTGGGGGGATTTGCCCACCTTTGAGTTCTTTGTCGATCGCCGCGATCTGCTCTTTGAGTTTATCCTTACTTTGGGCGTTGATTTGTTTGAGATTGTTTTTAATCCCTGCTTCGATTTGAGTTACCTCTTTACCGATTTTGCCTAGCTCTTGAGTCTTAAATTCATTGGTGGCATTTAGTTGAAACGGAATAATCAGCACAAAAATTAACCCCAGGAGACTGGCGAGGACGAAAGTACCAATCCGCCAGATATTTCCGCGATCTCCGCCATCTTCGGTTGAGACAATTTTGATCCAGTCGCCCGTCACCATGAATGCAATCCCCACCAATGGTAACAGCCCTCGATCGACTAGTTGACTGGTAGCATACAGCCACCATCTACCACCATCCAATACCAAATTTTCTGGTGGGAAAATGAGCATAAATACCAGATCGATCAGTGAAGATAGGATCAATACGGCACCTGCGGTTTTGAGCGCGAGTGGGGTCAAAAAACTACTAACGGTAGGTTGCATACTAAGATTGATGATGGATTACGGGGTGTGTGGAGTTTCTTCAAACTGGAGATCTAGCTCCAAGCTGCTAGCTCATTTGCTCCGAGAGATATTACACCAATACAGGAGTTTAAATTCCTGATGTTTGGTAAAATCTAATCGTTAAGTTTAGCTATAATCGGGATTTTTATGAAATCGGAAGTTCGGATTTGTCCAGATCGACAGGCGTTGGTAGATACTGCCTACACGCTGATATTGGAGCGTGTGCAAACGTCACTAGCCGAGCGTCAATCGTGTTCGATCGCTCTTTCTGGTGGTTCGACTCCGCAACCATTGTACGCCGCTCTTGCACTTGCCGATCTGCCGTGGGATCGAATCCACATTTTTTGGGGTGACGAAAGGTATGTTCTGGCTAGTCATCCAGATAGTAACTACGGGATGACTAGACGAGTCTGGCTTGATTTAGTGCCAATTCCCGCCGCGAATGTACATCCGATCCCCACGGATTTAGCCCAGCCGCAACTAGCCGCAGATGAATACGATCGTCAAATCACCGCTCACTTTGGGCTAGAATCTGGGTCGATTCCAGTTTTTGACATCATCCTCCTGGGCATGGGTGATGATGGGCATACAGCCTCTTTATTCCCCCACACAGCAGCTTTATCAGTAGTCGATCGATTGGTAACTGTCGGTGATAAAGATGGACAACCCCGTCTAACTTTTACTTTCCCACTCATCAACCACGCTCGAAGTACAATTTTTCTCATCTCCGGTGCCAGCAAACAGTCAGCTCTAGCCGCAGTATTCGCACCCACAGGCGATGTGTCAGCGTACCCATCACGCGGAGTCAAGCCCCAAGGTGAGCTATTGTGGTTACTAGATGCCCCCGATGGGGAAGGACTGGAATTACTAGCATCTTGAACCAATGTGTAGGTACTATTACTGCAACATCCCTTGGGTACCCATTGAGGGCACCCCTACACAATTAACCTGTAGGGGTGCCCTTAATGGGTACCCTCAGATCTAAGCTTATTACTTCCCACAATCCCCTCCCCCCTTAACCCCGTGGGTATTGCACTAGAAAACGTATCCAAATACTTCAAAGGTTTCCAGGCGATCGATCGAGTCAATCTGGAAATTCGTGCTGGCTCACTAGTCGCGCTAATAGGGCCATCTGGCTCTGGTAAATCGACTTTGCTCAGGCTGATATCTGGATTGGAAAAGATCGATCGGGGTCGAATTTGGCTGGCGGGAATAGAGGCTAGTAATCAAAGTGTTCAGGCGCGAAATATTGGCTTTGTATTTCAGGATGATGCCCTGTTCAAACATCTCACAATTCGCCAAAATATTAGCTTTGGATTGGAGATTCGATCGACACCAATTGCCAAGATTCAAGCCAAGGTAGAAGAGCTGCTAGATCTGATTCAATTAAATGATTTTGGCGATCGATATCCCGCCCAACTTTCCGGTGGACAACGCCAGCGAGTAGCCCTGGCTAGAGCCTTAGCCATTGAGCCAAAAGTACTGCTGCTAGACGAACCATTTGGAGGATTAGATACCCGAGTCCGTAAGGATTTGCGTGGTTGGTTGCGGCGGCTCCACGATCGATCTCAAGTTACCACGATCTTTGTCACCCACGACCAAGCAGACGCGATGCAAGTCGCCGATAAAATCGTCGTTATGAACGAAGGACGCATCGAACAAATCGGTACTCCCGCCGCAATTTATGACCAGCCAGCTACTCCTTTTGTCACCGACTTTATCAGTCGCACAAATATCTTCCCTGGTAGTTCAAATATCTTTCAGCCAAAAGAACTAGAAACTACCGCGTCTCAACTGCTCGAACCGTCACCTGACTTAGTTACAAAACAGTATTTGTATACTAAAATATAGGGATACCTTTTGAATCTTGCTTGGTGCAAGATTCAAACTTTCAACCACATCCATACCTAACCGATGAATAGCTGCATTTTGATGGCGGAGATTATCAAAAATCCCGAACTACGCTACACTCCTGACAATCAGATGGCGGTAGCAGATATGTTTGTCCAATTCGCACCACCCCTGAGCAATCGTCCCGATGACAGACACCCCACGATCGAAGTTGTCGGCTGGGGCAATCTAGCGACCGAAATGAAGGAAAATTATAAGCAAGGCGATAAAATTGCGATCGAAGGTCGGCTAGAAATGAATACGATCGAACGCGATGGCTACAAAGAAAAACGTGCCCGACTGGTTGCCAGCCGTCTCTATCACGTCATGGCTACCGATGCCACTACACCTGCCGCACCACCAACCAGCACTGCAACTCCCAGCGCACCAGCCGCAGTCGCTACTACCAGTACCCCACGCAATGAGCCACCACCACCAACCTTTGATACTGATGACATCGACAACATTCCTTTTTAAAAATTAAATATATCAGTTTTCGCTCATCTCAAACGATCGAAAAGCAGGCTTGACAATTTATGTTGTCAGACCTGCTTTTTTGATAATTAATCAGCATGAGCTGGGAATACTAGAGTCATCAATAACAGGATGCATCATGATGACCCGCTGGCAAAAAGTATTACATAGATCGAGTAAGTTCTTGCTAGTTGCGATCGCAATTTTGTTTGCTACTAGTGCGTATGGGCGCGGTGTTGAGCCACGTTGGTTTGAACTGAAAACGATCGATATCACCATCGCCGGATTAGATCCAGTCTTTGAAGGGTACAAGATCGTGCAACTAAGTGATATTCATGCTCGATCGGGTATTATGGATCGCCAGCAGTTGGAAAAAGTCGCCAATATTGCCAACAAACAGCAACCAGACCTGATTGCCCTCACTGGGGACTATATCACCGATCATCCTGAAAAAGCCGAAGCAATGCTTGCTAACACATTCAGCCAGCTTAAAGCAGTTGATGGCGTTGTGGCAATTATGGGAAATCACGATCGAGAGGAAAAAGATGATAATGTTCCGATCGAACGTGCCCTCGCTCAGGCTAAGGTTAATATCTTAAGAAATGCGGTTTATTCGATCGATAAAGCTGGTCATAAATTAAATATTGCTGGTGTCGATGACGTATTTTTTAAGTTCGCAGATCTGCCACTAACAATCTCTCAATTACCCCAATCTGGCACCAATATTTTGCTTGCTCATGAACCTGATTTTGTTGATGTAGCTGCCGCCACCCACAAATTTGCACTACAACTTTCCGGTCATTCCCACGGTGGTCAAATCGTGATTCCATTTTTACCGAGATTGTCACCTCACATGGCCAGGAAATATATTAGTGGACATCACACTATTGACGGGACGCAGCTATATGTCAGCTCGGGTGTGGGTACAACTGGCTTACCCCAAGCCAGAATCAATTGTCGTCCAGAAATATCTGTAATTGTATTGCATCAAGCTTGATGCGCTTGTGCGTAAATTCGCAGCGCAGCAGACATCTTTTGTTGAGATTCCTCCCCCTGGGCTTGAAACCAAGCAAGTGTCGTGGGGTCTACTTGGACAGTAACATCCAACGATGAAATAGGCTTCCACCAACGTGAATTAGTAAAAAACTCCTCGGTTAAAGGCGGAATATCAGAAGTATCAATTTCGGCTTCTGTAAGTGCGTCAACTTTATCCCAGTTCGTCTTTGAGGTATTGTTCATAACATTTTCGTTTCACCTATACTCTGGCGATACCCAATTCTAACGCAGCAACTAACCCAGGCAAAGTATACTCAGTTGCTTCAATATCAACCTTACCAAATAACTCTCTACAGGTAGCCGAAGTCTGGGGACCGATCGAGGCAATACACACTCGCTCTTGCCAACCCGATGGTAAACTAGTGCCGATGAGCTGACAGAAATGCTTGACTGTCTTGGAGCTAGCGAAGGTAATGATATCTACTTGCTGCTGTTGCAATGCTGATAATATGCTGGGATCGATCGAGTCTGGACATCGAGATTGATATGCCGCTACTTCGATAAGTATTGCGCCTAAATTGGTTAGTTCTTTGACTAATACCTCCCGTCCACCCGTTTCCACGCGGGGAAATAAAATTTGTTGTCCAGCAGGGGAGCCAGGAAAATTACTAACTAAAGCATCAGCAATAAAATTAGGCGGGATAAAGTCAGGCGTAATCCCGTGCTGTAGCAGGGCTTGAGCTGTCTTTTGACCGACTACTGCGATTTTAACTCCAGCCAGAGCGCGACTGTCTTTACCAGCCTGTTGAAGTCGGGCGAAAAAAGCATCCACCCCATTAGTCGAAGTCAGAATCAACCAGTCAAAATCAGCTAGCCTAACGATCTCTCGATCGAGATCATCCCAACTACTTGGCGGTACAATCTCTAGAGTGGGTAACTCTAATACCCTAGCACCACGCGATCGTAACAGCTCTGAAAATTCACTTGCTTGAGTACTGGCACGAGTTACCAGCACAGTCTTACCTGCTAGAAACGTCGCATTGGAACTATGCTCGATCGTGGAATTGGACATGCCAGATGTCAGATATGTGCGTAATCCTACCACCTGCCCAACGATAATTACTGCTGGCGATAATTCTATCCCCGCAGTATCAGCGATTACTTGCCCTAAATTCGACACCCAGACTTGTTGCTGGGGAGTACCTGCCCACCGAATAATCGCAATTGGTGTATTAGCAGATCGATCGTGCTTTAATAGCTGGGCTACTACTTCACCCAGTTGTCGCGCACCCATCAAAATCACTACCGTCGGCATTCGTGCCAACGCATCCCAATCGAGATCGTCGGGCAGATGTGCCGTCACTACTGCAAACCCGCGACTCAACACCGGATCTGTCAGTGGAATCCCCGCCAGTAACGGCGCAACCAATGCCGTCGATAAACCTGGCACTACCTCAAACTCACAACCTGCCACCATCAACGCATCTAACTCGGCTGTCACCCGCCCAAAAATAAATGGATCGCCACTCTTGAGCCGCACCACAACCCTGCCAGTTTGAGCATGTTCTACCAATAGCAAATCGATCTCCGCCTGGAGCATACTTGGCTGCCCGCCCCGCTTACCGACATCAACCAGCACGCACTCACGCGGGACTAAGTTGAGCAAACCTCTATCCACCAAAGCATCATAAATCAACACCTCCGCCAGAGCCAGCACATCCTTTGCCCGCACGGTTAGATAACCAATATCCCCAGGTCCAGCACCGACAATATATACTTTGCTCATATTGGCACAAGGGCAACTGGGGAAATAGATAATATTTTGATATCGATAAATTAATATTAACTATTGTTTACTAATTAAACTCTCAATCTATTACATTATCACAAATTGTCGATTGGACTCGCCAATAATGACAAATTAATGTAAGAATATAATATGATTCCCCGATGACAGTTTGGTCATTCCAATAATGTCAACAAAGACTGTGTAATAACGGATGGGGGTAGTCACCAGCATCAGTAGGATCGCTACTGAGTTCGGAACCCACTACCAGGTAATAGCTTTCATCAATATATAAATTTTCTAATCAAAACTTAACATTGTGTAGATAACTATATGGTCTTGCCAACAAGTCATAGATCTAGACGCTCGATCGTATTTATAAATAAGGGACATAGTGGATGAACAACGGCAAAGTCAGAATTTACGAACTGTCAAAGGATTTAAACTTGGAAAATAAGGACATATTGGGCATCTGTGAGGACTTGAATATTGTGGTCAAAAGCCACAGTAGCAGCATCTCAGAAGCAGAATCAGCACAGATTACCCAAGCCGCGAATACAAAGTTCCCCGATCGTCAAAAAACGCCACCAGCCCAGGTTGAGCCTGAAAAAGTGGTAGCTCCTGTCGCGCCAAAAAGTGAAGCTCCCAAAGCACCTGCTCGTGTAGCCTCTGTCGTTGCCGAAGCTGTTGTACCCGCCAGTGCGCCAAAAGCACCACAGCGACCAACCGAACCCAAAGCCCGAATATTGCAAATCGAGCACAAAGCGGATAGCCCAACTAAGCCATCCTTGATGCCTCAACCACCAGTCGCACAACAGCCGCTGCGACAGCCAGCCGCGCCAGCAGCTAGTGCCAGCCGTCCAGTCAGCCGTCCGACCCCAGCTACTGAAGGATCTCCCCGTCGTCTTGACAACACCGCAGAAGGCGTTACTGTAGGTGGCACAGCGCGTGTCGCCAGAGCTGCAACCCCAGTTGCTCCGCCAGCACCAAAAACTCAATTATCAGGGCCTCCAGCCCGTCCGAGTGGCTCAGACAGCGCGCACGGCGATTCAGCCGAGCCAGCTAGTATCGATAGCAACTCACCACCAGTGGTCAGGTCTGCTGCGCCCAATAAACCGATTCCCAAAGCTCAAATCATTCGAGTTGAGCCTGCTAGCCGACCTACCGTTGGTGCGCCATCCGCTCCTAGTACCGGAGTCGTGCGTCGTCCCGTCGCTAAAGCTGAGAATGCCGCACCGCCCCTCAACCGTCCGCCAGCACGGATCGTTCAAATCAAACCCCAGGGTAGTGGCCCAACCCGACCTGGCGCGCCTAGTAAAGATGGTGCGGCTGGTGACAAGGATGATAATACTCCAACCACTGGAGTCGATCTCGAACTAAAACGCCCAGCACCAAGAAAGCCTGTAGTTGGTAAAGCCAAAGGCTGGAGTAAGGAAGAGGAAGAAATTGAAACCGCCAAGGCGAAAGTTCAAGCTAAAGGTAAGCGCGTCAAGACAGTCGTGATCGATGATGACGACGATGATGATGACGGCGACGGTAGCGATAACGCAACTGAAACAATTGTAAGCTTGTCGATCGCCAGACCTGCTAAACAGAAGATGGGTAGCGGCGGCGGAGTTCGACCTCCAGCAGTTCCAGCGCAACGCAAGAAGCCTGTGATGAAGGGCGACCAACAAGCTAAAGAGCGTAGTAACAATAACAAACGGGGCGAACAGAAAAATGTTGTCGAGAAGCCCGAATCGATTACGCTCATGGGCAGTATCACCGTCCGCGACTTAGCTGAAATGCTACTCGTACCGGAAACTGAAATCGTCAAACAGCTCTTCTTCAAAGGGATTGCGATTAGCGTCACCCAGATTCTCGATGTCGGTACCGCCACAATGGTCGCCGAAGAAATGGATGTCGCCGTGATCGCAGGTGTCGAACAAGCAGCGGCAACGAAAGTTACCGAGATGCTCGATCTTGCCGACTTTGACTTGCTCCAACGTCGTCCCCCAGTGGTGACGATTATGGGACACGTCGATCATGGTAAGACTACTTTACTCGATGCGATTCGATCGACCAAAGTCGCCCAGGGAGAAGCTGGTGGTATTACTCAGCACATCGGGGCCTACCATGTAGACATCGACCACGAAGGAGCCACTCAGCAGGTAGTTTTCCTCGATACACCCGGACACGAAGCCTTCACTGCCATGCGGGCACGGGGTGCGCGAGTCACAGACATCGCCATCCTGGTTGTTGCCGCTGATGATGGTGTCCGTCCCCAAACCATCGAAGCAATTCGCCACGCCCAAGCCGCCGAAGTACCAATCATTGTCGCTATCAACAAGATCGACAAACCAGGTGCTAACGCCAGCCGCGTTAAGCAAGAATTGATCGCCTTCAATCTCCAAGCAGAAGATCTCGGTGGTGATACGATCATGGTCGAAGTCAGCGCGTTGAAAGGTGAAAACCTCGATACCCTGCTCGAAATGATCCTATTGGTGGCAGATGTCGAAGATCTCCAAGCCAATCCCGACAGGACTGCTCGTGGTACGGTAATCGAAGCTCACCTCGACAAAGCGAAAGGCCCCGTTGCGACCCTCCTAGTTCAAAATGGTACCCTCCGCGTCGGTGAAACCCTCGTTGCCGGACACGTATTTGGTAAGGTACGAGCAATGGTCGATGACCGACTTGCCCGTGTCGAAGCTGCTGGCCCATCCTTCGCCGTCGAAGTCCTTGGCTTAAGCGATGTACCCCAAGCTGGTGATGAGTTTGAAGTCTTCATCGAGAAAGAAGCCCGCGCAATTTCCAGTGTCCGTTCTGGCGAACGCCGTGATTCACGTCTCCAACAGATGATGGCTTCCCGTCGCGTCACCCTCAACAGCTTGTCAGCCAAAGCTCAGGAAGGAGAACTCAAAGAACTCAACCTGATTCTCAAAGCCGACGTGCAAGGTTCCGTCGAAGCGATCCTCGGTTCGCTCCGTCAACTTCCCCAAAATGAAGTTCAAGTCCGCGTCCTCTTCTCCGCCGCAGGTGAAATCACCGAAACTGACGTAGATCTAGCCGCAGCCAGTGGTGCAGTCATTATCGGCTTCAACACCACCCTCGCGAGTGGTGCCCGTTCTGCCTCAGATGATGCCGGAGTCGATGTGCGCGAATACAACATCATCTACGCCCTCCTCAGCGACATCCAAGACGCGATGGAAGGACTCCTCGACCCCGAACAAGTTGAAGAACCCCTCGGTCAAGTCGAAGTCCGCGCCGTATTCCAAGCCGGACGTGGCAACATCGCCGGATGTTATGTCCTCACAGGCAAAGCACTCCGTAACTGTAGCATCCGCGTTCAACGCAAAAATCAAGTGGTGTTCACAGGCACACTCGATTCCCTCAAACGGATCAAAGATGACGTACGCGAAGTCAATTCTGGCTTTGAATGCGGTATCCGCCTAGACAAGTTCAACGGCTGGGAGCAAGGTGACATCATCGAAACCTTCCAAATGGTCAGCAAACGTCGGACGTTATCGCTTGTATAGCCTGTAAAGGTTCTAGCCCTTTTATTTTTAAAAACCCAACATCTGTATTGATGTTGGGTTTTTTTATGAAATGATTTCATGGCAACTGTTCGAGGTAAATGTTGCAAATAACACACCCTTTTGAGTTCCTATAAGTAACGTTAACTTGTAGGGGCGGTGCTTCATGCCCGCCCTCTAGGGTTTAAGCTGCTCATTTAGGATTGCTATTAATAAGCATAGATCTCAGGGTACCCATGAAGGGCACCCCTACAGGTTGATTGTGTAGTAGGGTTGATTAATTATTTAAAAATCTGGAAGTCAAATATTTTGACTTTTAGCAGTAATAACTTCCACAGGGCGTAAAATTTTATCACCTAGACGAAATCCTTGGCGAACAACTTTGGTAATAGTTTGATCTTCTAGATCGTCTCTCTCTTCACGATCGACTACTTGACAACAAGTGAAATCAGGTTTAGTTCCCTGAATATCTATCCGGCTTACTTGTCGTTTTTCTAACACGATCGACAATTTTTGCTGCACATTACCCAAGCTTTTAGGTAAACGCTTGACAAAAAGAGGATCGATCTCCGAATTATTTTTCAAATAATCGAGTGGAGATTCCATTGCATCAAACACCTCTAGCAGTTCAATAAAAATTTGTTCTTTTTCGGAAAGGAAATATTGCTCTTTCTGCCGCAGCGATTGCTTTAGTGACGCAATCTCTTTCAGAGCCTCTCCCATCTCTTTCTGAATCTTTACTTTTTCTTCTTCACACAATTCAAACTTAATCATTATTAAATGTTTGGAAACAATAAAATCAACTAAACCTTGGACGATGAAATATTAACTAGATACATTACATTTTGTGGTTATAACACAAGCCATTATCAATCTAATGAGAATAAAGCTAAACCAATTTGTCTATCTACGTCAGATACTCTTTCTATATCATTCATCGCATTTAATGCCTCATCTAATCTATCGAATTCAGGCAACCATTCGACGATTGGTGATGGTTCGTTTAATTCTGTAAAATCTTGGCGTTTAAACCGTTGGATCGTCGGAAGAATCGGACGTAGATAATCGGCTGTTATTCTATCTTCAGGATTCATTAAACTCTTCCGAGCTTTAGCAATTTCATCTGGTGGATATTCTCGACGCTTCATCGCCATCGCAAATGATTTTGTGATTTCAGCATTTGAAGCAGTTTGAGTAACTCCAATAACATCGTAAGGATTAGGTGCGCTTTCTTTCATAAAATATCCTTTTAATATAATCCTAAACTACTGTAAATTCCCATGAAGGCAGGTTCATAGGGGCAAATTTCTTTTGCCAATCTTCCCAAGTAAAGCATTTCATCATGACCCATCTGACGGTTTTCAGCTCCTGCCAATAGAATATTAATGAAAATCTCTGCTGTCTGGTATTTAACCTCTTGATGACTTGAGTATTTAGCACGCCCAACAGCTTCATCAATTCGATTTTGTTTCATCAAATTAATAATACTGTCCATCTCTTGAATAGTCTCTATTTTTTTAATTAAGTCAAGCACAATTGGATTATTATCATCAATTGTCTTGAGTTCCAGTAGTTGTTTTTGACCTTGAGTGAAAGTAATTTCCTCCTTAGCTAATTGATTACCAATTTGTTTAGCTTTGTACTCAGCCAAATAACTTCGAGCAGGTTTGCTTCCTAAAAGCTCGTACCAAAATTGTGCGAATTCAAGATGTTCGTCAAAATTATCGATCTTCTGACGCTGTTTTTCACATAGGTGATCTATTTCTCTAATCCAATCAGGGAGTGCCTTGATTGCTCCTTGTACTTGCTTAAGACTGATAATTGATTTACGCCAGTTTTGCTGCTGGAGATAATGACAACCCTCGTGATAAGTAATAAAGCAGTCAGCAGATTTTTCAGCCACAGAAACAGAATTAGTTTTAGGCTTGATTTGAATTGCGCGGGCTAAATCGCCTTCAAGACAAGCCGCTACTGATTGCCCCCAATTTGTGTATAGTTTACCCCAAGGCTCTGCTGGAATATTTGACTTTGGTAAGGTGTTAAGGTGACGCTGATAACATCCAGGCGAAAGTAAAAGCTGCTTGACTCTAACTCCAGTCATAGGGTACTTTCTAGTTATTCTTAGAGCTACAGTTTGCCAACGATATAAATCTCGTAATTCTAGGTATCGATCGATACTAGTATCCTTAACAGTATCAATTAATTTTTCTATCAAGTCTGTCAAACTCGCCGAAACACGATCTAAATCTAGAGAAGAATTTTCCAACCAGGGTAAATCTTGAAGTGATGGATCTACTTGGATATTAGCCAGAGCAGTTGACCAAGCTATAATTAGATCTGCGATCTTACTTGGATCTATCTGCGCTTGATAATAACTTGCTACAGCCCAGTTATGTAAGGAAGCAATATCCTGATTTTTAATCCACAACTTTTCGGCTGTTTCAGCAATTATGTTCCAGTTTTGAGTTTTCCAAACTTTAGTCTCAATTAAGGCTTGAATGTGTCCATAAAGATTGACTTCTACCAAAGAATCGACACCAAATTTATCGATAAATTGGAAACTAGTATTTTTAGCTTGCTCAAGATCGCCACAATCGACATGTTGCTCGATACTCCTCATCGTTAAGAGACGATCTCGTTGAGCGAGAGTTATAAGGCTCTGACGTTGAGATTTTACCTTTGCATTTGATATAAATTGCCACTCTCGATCAGCTTGTCTCCAATCACTTTGCATCACGCAAGCAAAACCGCGAAGATAATTTGCTTGTTCTCCATTAACATTAGCTAAGTATGAAAGTGCTTCAGATGAATCTCGATTTTTAACAGCCATGATTGCTAGTCGAATTCGACACTCCGTTAATTTAGGTACAAATTCAAGTATTTGTTGATAATAGTTTTTGGCATTATCTAATTCTCCTCTACTTTCAATTTGTAGTCCTGTTTCAAATCTCTTTTTAATTTCAACTGCATTATCCAGTTCCCTAAGTAATTTTCTTCCATCCTCACGATCGAACTGAGTCAATGCAGGTTTAAGTAGAGACAAGGCAGCTTTAAACATACCTTTTTTGGCTATTGCAGTAGTTTGTTTTAGAATATCCTCATATTTCTTCTGCCTTTCAATCTGAGATTGACATTTGACAATCTTTGATTGTAATTCATCAGTATTGAATAATTGATTAGCTTGTAAAAAGCTATGCAATCCTCGATCAAAGTACTTGTCATTAATATGACATTGTCCTTGAGCGCAAAGCCGTTGAAAATGATGACGATGATCGATCTCTTTTTGAACAAGAGCAGCATTGTTTGAATATACTTTCTTGTCTATAATTTTAAAATTAGCAGCAATTTTTAGCCAAGGAGAATTAGCAATAAAACGATCGCACTGCTTGTACAACTGAATAGACTGTCCTAATTGATTAACTTGGGAAGGATTCCCCAAATCTTGATTTTGCAGTGTTTCTGCTCGATCTGCCATTTTTTCGAGTTTATCAATCTCAAATGCAATTATTGCTGCTATAAAGGTAGCCCCAGCAATAATCAATAAAAACAATATTAGTATTTTCATAGTTCATTTATTTGCAAGCTTGATAAATTTTTGGCATCAACAATTTCTCGTGTAAATTTATATCATTTTCTTTTACTGTTGGTCGAGAATTGTACTGCATGATCAATTGCAGTTTTTGTCGATCTCCATAAAATTGTCGTGCAATTTTTGCCAAAGAGTCTCCTTGCTGAACCGTGTAATAAAACTGAGTTACACAAGAACTCAATAATTTAGCTTGTTTAGATTTTGCTTGGATATTTGTGTTTGTCGATCCAGGGATAGCTGTAGCTGTTGGTGGAAGTGGCTGCTTCGATAATAAAGAGCCTCCGGTTGCACCTAAACTCATGCCGAGTACAAATGCTGCCAAAATGCCAGATAACAGCCATATTTTCATAGTTGAACCAAGAGGTTTCTTTGGTTCAACTATTGGCAATTCTGTAAGAAGGCGGAAGCTTGATAAATTAGTTTCACAATTAGGACAAATATCACCTTCTACATCTGGTCGATCGCAAACAGGACAGGTTAGATTAATACTCATTGTCTGATTCCTGTAGCGATAGATCTAGTGGGTATTTCTCGATCGAGATACCGCTGTACATCTGGTAATAGCTCTTGCAATAATTGTTCGGCTTGGTGAGTATTTCCTCGCTCGATCGCACTCAGCATCTGCTCGAATTTATTACTCATCAAGCTGGCTTGAGTAGAATTAATGCGATGAGCTTGACCAATCGCACTTGCACAAAGCAATACAATTTTTACTAATTCAGGAAGATTTTCAAACTCTCTGGTAGCATCTTCGATAAGTTTCTGAATTGCCGATAGATTACTATCATCAATTGCTTTCTTTAATTGGTCACAGATACTAGTGATTCTTCCCTGTTGACTATCGGGGATGATAACGGCACAAGTACTGATAGCAAATTCTAAATCTCTGACCAAAGATTCTGCAAGATTGTAGTCATTTGATGCCAATCTTTTTAGCTCTTTTAATTTCTGCTGGGCAACTTGACGGCGATCTTCTACGACGCTGTCATTTTGACCACGAAGTTGATTAGTAGCCTGAATTGCTTCACCAGCAATTCGATAGGCTTCTTGAACACCCCATTCTGTTAAGGTACCTTTTTGATTTAACTCACAAATAATTTCTTCTACTTCTTGGGCAATTTTTTCATCTTCTCCCCCGTAAGAAAAAGAAGAACTAACCTTGACAGAAGGATTATTTTTTAGGATGGCAGTAATTTGAAGCGAACTATTCTTTTCATCCAATTCTGCTGTTACTAATACTTCTGTTCCTTCAGGATATGCCCGATCTAGTGATAGCCACATTTCGCCAATTTTTTCATCACGATTATTGACATCATCGGGATTGGAGAATTTAAAATGAATCAAGCTTTGCCCATCTGCTTCAATTTTAAAAGTATGCGTGGTTTTGATTGGTAGAATATCTCCCTGTCTGATAATTTTGTAGTGAGGCTGATCGACTAATTTAATGAAATAGTCGCGGGAAACTGTGCCAACCTTCTCAGTCAATCCAGCCGCAACAATAGCCGCACCTTCAGCAACTGCATACATTGGGCGAGGATGAATTACTACTTTCTCTGCGCCGAAAGCTTCTCTCACTTTTTGTTGTACTAGTGGGATTTGGGAAGAGCCACCCACCAACAAAATAATATCAATCATATCTGCTGGATAGTCAGAATATTTAATCGCCTCTTGACAGATAAAGATCGTACGCTCGACTAGCGGCAAAATCATCGCCTCAAATTGTGCGCGAGTGATTGTCACGTTAATTGATATTGCCATTCCTAGCTCATCTAGAAGAGGAGTGGATGGAATAATTTTCGCTTCAGTGGAAGTACTTAGATCGATCTTGGCTTTTTCTACAGCCATTTTCAGATCGCCTAAAAAGCGAACTTTTTGATAACGTGGCATTTTAGTAATTAAGCCATCAATATCGTCTAAATTCTCTTCAGCAGCCACTTGTTTTTTAACAATCTGAATAATCAGATCGTCGATATCATCTCCACCCAGCCATAGATCTCCTGCTTTGCCCGATTCAATAAATTGGTTCCCCGCAGCAGTAATCAAGGCTGAGTCAAAAGTTCCTCCGCCAAAGTCATAAACTAAAATAGTTTTTACATCATCAGAATCAGGCTTAAATCCATAGGAAATAGCTGCTGCTGTTGGTTCTGGCAAAAGCTCTGGCTCGGCTAATCCCGCTCTTTTAGCGGCTGTCTGAGTTGCATATCTTTGCTTGTCACTAAAATATGCTGGTACAGTGATTACCGCATGAGTAATCGTGCCATTTTTCCCTATTTTGATTTGATAATCTTGGGCATTTTTTACTACTTTATTTAGTATTTCTGCAGAAATATCCTCTGGTTCATACTCTTTTCCGCCCAGCCATACCGACAGACTATCATCTGTTCCTTTAGTCGATTGAGTTATCTTATAATTTAAACGATCCAACTGTTGTTGCACTACAGGGTCGCTAAAACCACGCCCGATTAAACGTTTTATCGAAATAATGACATTTTCTGGGTCAGATTTTAACTGATAGTAAGCTTTTTCCCCAACTATGATTCCGTTCGGCGTAGCGGTAACGACGGAGCGAGTTAATTTTCTGTCAGGAGGTTGATTATCATCATTATCAGTAGTAACTACGTCTACTTCCTGAGCAAATTTGAAAGCAGCAACGGAATTGGTTGTGCCTAGATCGATTCCAACTATATTTCCCATGCAAATTTTGACTACGCTAGCTCGTGTCTTATGAAGTGACTACCGCTAGTGTACCCATGCGTTGATGAGAAACTACACAGCACTAGAATATTTACCTTTCTCATAAAAATTAACCCATAAGGTACCCTCAAAAGGTACATCTACAGGCTTATCCTAGATTCAACCCATATTTCGCTATTCCAAGCGGTCGAACTAGCGGAATGTGGAATAGGATTGGATTCCTGTATATATTCCTCTGGCGGGAAGGAATTAGAATCGACAGATATTTGAATTCTGCTCACACTGCATCTAAACTAGAAATGTAAAGCAGAAGTTCTGAATGAACATAGCTTAAGTACGCCAACGATGGAAAAACTTATGTCAGAGTATGTAAAATATATTACCAATGATCGAGGCGATCGAGTTGGTGTATTGCTGGATCTAGAAGTCTATCAACGGCTGGCGAATCCATTGAACTTGGATGCTGAATGTTTGGGTGGATTAAATATGGACGAACTGCAAGCACTTGCACAGAGTCAGCTTGCTACTGTTTCCCAAACACGTTTGACTGATTTATTGTCACAAAATGCCGAATCTCAGCTATCTACCGATGAGGTTGCCGAATTAGACTATCTCATTGCACAAGTAGATCGGCTAATAATTTTGAAAACCCGTGCCAGATATACTTTGCATCGCTTAAACGAGTTAGCCATCGCAGCATGAGTGCTTATATTTCTGTCGAGCTACAGCGGCAAATTCGCAACCGCTTTGCTAATTGCTGTGCTTATTGTCTAACGACAAAACCAATGACAGCTCGATACTTGTCTCTCAACCACTCAGCTAGCCACCGTCTCCTTAACCAGATCCAGATCCAACTCTAATAACTCAGCCACTTCCTGAAAGCTCAATCCTTTATTCAACAACTTCGGTGCAATTTTTAGTTTACCGTCTGTTTGGGCTTGCTTATAAATCTCATTATTTTTTAATCGATCTAAATCGACACTGCCTGAAGTTTCTGCAAATAATTCTGGACAATACTTCTCTAAGTTTGCTAAAAATTCATCAGTTGTTAAACCGACAAAATGTTCTAACATTATTTGAGTAGCTTTTTCAAAATCTAGCATGACTTAAATAACTCCTTCAATGGTGATTAGATGAGAATCTTCAATTAAATCTACATTTCTAACGGCTATTTGGATATGTGCTAAGTCAAAAATTGCTGAATTAGGAAATATAGGTTCTCCTTCAACAAATACAGCTCTAATTGCTTCAATATCTTGTCCTCGATCGCGCAGCATTTGAGTCGTATAATTGAAAAATTCACAATCTAAGCGATGCGCTTTAGAACGAATAGGATTTTGTTGCGGCAAGGGAAGATTGGCAATTCGATACTGCTCTCTAAAAGAACTATAAAGATTATTTAGTGGCGGAAACCACTTAACATCAAGCAGATCGATACAATTATCCAATCTAAAGACAGAACAAATAACTACTGGATTCGGGGAATGCTGTTGAATCGCCCACTGTATGGCTCTAACGGGAGCATCTTGAAAAAAATAGACTCCTTTACCCAACCAGTCATAATCATTATCGCTAGCTAGAAATCCATCAATGAGAATAGAATTTGCTTTCTCTTCACTGGTTCCATGATAACCAAATATACGGATTGGTTCACTCATCATTTCATACGGAGATCGGCTGGTAGAGAAACTATTTTTGCCCTACAAAGTTTTGTCTGATTTAGGTTCGATCGATTCGCTTGATTCGATTTGACCAGAGGTTTTGACTACAGATTCGCTCGGTTCACCGACTGCGCTAGCAATCGCGTCTACTTCTTTTTTAAACTCAGACTGAAAATCATTTGAGGCTTCTTGAAACCCCTTCAAAGCTTTGCCCAGACTCTTGCCGATTTCTGGTAATTTCTTGGGACCAAACACCAATAGTACGACAACAGCGATCGCGATAGTTTCCGGCAAACCGATCCCAAAAAAATTCATAATCTTATTTTCCTTAGCTATCAACTAATCTAAAGTTTGTTGGGTTTCATTCTTCAACCCAACCTACAAATCTATGCTCACTGAGCGGAGCCGAAGTGAACTATCAATCAAATTACAGTAACTATCGATCGGGTGTGGTGAAAAGCTAATATTGCCAATTCCGAACCCAATCGCCAGTTACCACGGCTTCTATTGTCCGCCACCGCTCCAGTCCACAGAAAAACTATCGAGGACGAGAGAGTTGTTGTAGATTTGAAGAATGATGAGTAAAAAGACCGCGAATAGCACCATAAATACGGCCATCACTGGGGTAGTGCCCCAACCAGGGACGACTTTACCATATTCAGCATTCAAAGGTCTGAGAATATCGCCTAATTTAGTGCGCTGCGCCATGTGTCACCAACAATGTTAAGTGGATAATATATTTTGGTGTGGAAACATTCCACATTCTTAAGTCTAGCAAAGAAAATCCTCGTTTTTGCCAACCAATCCTATTCTGTTGCCAGGAGCTGATTTTGTGAGCGACTTCATGGGTACTAGAACTCTGCCAATCTAAATATTATTCTGAGATTTTGGTAAATTTTTGTAAAATTTAGTAACATTAGAAGTGTAGCCATATCCTAACAGGTAAATCGATCGTGGAAGATTCAACAATTCTCAGCATTACATTAGGCATAATGGTAGTCCTCACTACTGCCTACGGTTTATATCTTTCTTTTGGTACGCCATCGAAACAACTCTCCGATCCTTTTGACGATCATGAAGACTAACAGTTAGTGGTTTGGCGGTTTAGTAGTTTAGCCGTAGGGTGGGCTATGCCCACCAGCTAGGGTTTCAGGCTTTTTACTAGACAGCAGCACCAGATTTAGCCACAAGCGGGAATCCTAATTTCTCGCGCTGTGCTAGGTAGAGATGGGCGACTTGTCTAGCTAAACCGCGCACTTTCCCGATGTATCGCGTTCGCTCTGTGACTGAAATTACGCCGCGTGCATCGAGCATATTGAACGTGTGCGAGCATTTGAGCACATAGTCCAAACTAGGCATGACCAATTCCCGTGCAATTAGTTGTTCCGCTTCCTGTTGATAGAGATTAAACAGCGTAAATAATAGCTCTGGATTGGATGCCTCGAAATTGTATGTAGATTGCTCGATTTCCGACTGAAGATAGATATCAGCGTAGGTGAGCGAGTCATTCCACTGAATATTGGCAATCGAATCTACCCCCTGAAGATACATACACAGCCGTTCCAAGCCATAGGTAATCTCGATCGAGACTGGACGGCAATCAATCCCGCCACACTGCTGAAAGTAGGTAAATTGAGTGACTTCCATCCCGTCTAGCCACACCTCCCAGCCAACGCCCCACGCTCCCATTGCGGCATCTTCCCAGTTATCTTCAACAAACCGAATATCGTGATCTTCGGGTTTAATTCCCACCGCGCGGAGTGAATCTAGATAGATATCCTGGATATTGTCTGGAGAGGGCTTGATCAGCACTTGGTACTGATAATAGTGCTGATAGCGGTTGGGATTGTTGCCATAGCGT